>DXOJ01000201.1 GCA_019412865.1 Bacteroides sp.
GAATAGGGTTGAATAATAAGAAACTTTAACTTATTTATAATTCATATCAGAAACTGAAATCTACACATAATGAAAATTGCCAAAGAAAAATGTACCTTTGCAGCATGGATAAATCAGCATCAATGAGAGAAACTCTAAAGACATATTTCGGATACGATAGTTTCCGTCCTCTGCAAGAAGAAATCATCCGCCACATCCTAAACAAACAGGATGCATTGGTATTAATGCCTACTGGTGGGGGAAAATCAATCTGCTACCAACTCCCTGCATTGCTTTGCGAAGGTACTGCCGTTGTCGTTTCCCCACTTATCTCATTGATGAAAGATCAGGTAGAAGCATTGCTGGCAAATGGCATCGCAGCCGGGGCACTGAACAGCAGTAATGACGAAACGGAAAACGTCCAACTGCGTCGCGCATGTGTTGAAGGACGACTGAAGCTGCTTTACATTTCACCGGAAAAACTTTTAGCAGAAAAAGATTATTTGTTGCGGGATATGAACATCTCTCTGTTTGCTATTGATGAAGCGCATTGTATTTCACAATGGGGACATGACTTCCGTCCGGAATACACACAAATGGGAGTGCTTCACCAACAATTTCCGCAAATACCGATTGTCGCACTAACTGCTACTGCGGATAAAATCACGCGCGAAGACATTGTACGGCAATTACATCTCAACCATCCCCGTATCTTTATCTCATCTTTCGACCGCCCCAACATTAGCCTGACTGTGAAACGTGGTTTTCAAGCGAAAGAGAAGAACAAGGCTATCTTAGAATTTATTCACCGCCACGGGGGAGAAAGCGGGATTATTTATTGTATGAGCCGAAATAAGACAGAAACCGTCGCACAGATGTTGCAAAAGCAGGGTATTCGCTGCGGTGTCTATCATGCCGGATTATCCACCCAACACCGGGACGAAACACAGAATGATTTTATTAACGACCGCATACAGGTAGTATGTGCCACCATTGCTTTTGGAATGGGGATTGATAAATCAAATGTCCGCTGGGTCATACATTATAACCTGCCTAAAAGTATAGAAAGTTTTTATCAGGAAATAGGACGTGCCGGACGGGATGGACTGCCCAGCAGTACTGTCCTGTTTTATTCATTAGGAGATTTAATATTACTTACCAAATTCGCTTCGGAAAGTAATCAGCAAAACATCAATCTGGAAAAGCTACAACGGATGCAGCAATATGCTGAAGCCGATATTTGCCGGAGAAGAATTTTGTTAAGCTATTTCGGAGAAACAACAACGGAGGATTGCGGTAATTGCGATGTTTGTAAAAATCCTCCTCAACGATTTGACGGTACGGTCATTGTGCAAAAGGCATTAAGCGCCATCGCACGTACAGAACAACAAATCAGCACAGGATTGCTGATTGACATTCTCCGTGGAAACTATTCTGCGGAAGTAACCGGAAAAGGGTATCAGGAACTTAAAACGTTCGGTGCCGGACGCGACATTCCTCCTCGTGACTGGCAAGACTATCTGCTTCAGATGTTGCAACTCGGCTACTTTGAAATAGCCTATAACGAAAACAACCATCTTAAAATTACTGCAAGCGGAAGTGATATTCTCTTCGGGAGAGCTAAGGCAACATTAGCAGTCATCCGGCACGAAGAAGTCGCCACTCAAAAAGGAAAAAAGAAAAAAGTGGTTGTTGCAAAGGTACTTCCTTTCGGCCTGGAAGGTGGAGAAAACGAGGATTTATTCGAAGCCTTACGCGGATTGAGGAAACAACTGGCCGATCAGGAGGCACTACCCGCCTACATCGTCTTGTCAGACAAAGTATTACACCTGCTTAGTATTTCCCGTCCTACCACTATAGAAGAATTCGGAGAAATCAGCGGTATCGGAGAATACAAGAAGAAAAAATACGGAAAAGACTTCGTTAATTTGATTAGGCAGTTTGTAGAATAATCATACGTCACTTGCACTGCTTAAGCTGTTCGTGCAAATCAGCCGGAGGCACTCCCAATGAAATGGCTTTCTCAAAGTCAGCTTTGGCAAGTCCTTTCTTTTTCTGTGCCAGATAGATATTCCCACGCAGCAGATAAGCATCAGCCGAGGCAGCATCCAACCGGATCGCTTCCTCCAAATCAACCAATGCCAGATCTTCATGCTTCATTTCACGTTCCACGTCGGCACGGGCAATATAAAGCGTCGCATCGTCAGGAGTGGTCGTAATCATCTTATTCAGAATTTCAAGAGATTCCCGGAATTTTCCTTCTTTCTGCTCCAGAGTAGCCAATCCCAGACGACCGCTATAACTCTGCGGATCCAGTTCCAGCAAACGATTATAATCGATTCTCGCAGCCGGATAATCCCGGCGGAGCACATAAATATAGGCACGCATCAACAAAGCTTCCTTGTTCTGCTTATCCTCATCAAGCACCTGACAATAATCGGTATAAGCACGGTCCGTTTTTCCCATTTCCATATAAATAGCGGCACGGTCGAGTAAAATAGGAACTGCCAAAGGAGCAAAATTCAGTGCAAAAGAATAAGACTCCAGCGCTTTATCAAACTCACCCAAGCGACGCTGTACCAATCCCAGGTTAGAAAAAAGCAACGCATTTTTGGCATTCTTCGGTTCCAGCTTCAAAGCCTGAAGCAAAAGTTCCTCTGCTTTGGGAAGACTGTCTTTCTCGATACATTCAATGGCTCTTTCGGACAATTGCTGATAAGTTTGCGCAAAGGCAACAGCCGGAAAACAAAAAAACAAAGCTATCATTATTCTTACCATGGTTCAGGTCTTTTTTAGTGAATAAATTAATCCAATGGATATGCGTCAAAAGCAAACAGTTCGGTCGATAAATAACGCTCTCCCGTATCAGGTAACAACGCTACTATTTTTTTGTTCTTAAATTCCGGACGCAGTGACAGTTGACGGGCAGCATACACGGCTGCTCCCGAAGAAATTCCTGCCAGCAGACCTTCTGTTGCCGCTAACTCACGTCCCGCACGAATCGCTTCGTCATCGGGCACACCCATCACCTCATCTACCACAGAAGCGTCATAAAGCTTGGGAATAAAATTCGCTCCGATACCCTGAATACGATGCGGAGCTGCCTCTCTTCCCGCCAATACAGGAGACGATGACGGTTCCACCGCCACAATATAAATATCCGGATTATGTTTCTTTAAAGCACGGGCTACACCGCACACTGTTCCTCCAGTACCCACTCCGGCTACAAAAACAGCCACTTCACCATCGGTATCGCGCCAGATCTCTTCACCTGTCGTCCGTTCATGAACAGCCGCATTAGCCGGATTCTCAAATTGTTGCAAGATCACCGAACCGGGAATACTATCACGCAACTCCTGCGCCTTGGCAATAGAAGCCGCCATTCCTCCTAACCCGTCCGTCAATACAATCTGCGCACCCAATGCTTTCAACAGGTTCCGCCGTTCCAGGCTCATTGTTTCGGGCATGGTCAATATCAGGTGATACCCTTTAATAGTGGCTACCATTGCCAACCCGACACCTGTATTTCCACTTGTCGGCTCAATAATCGTTGCACCAGGTTTCAGTGCTCCACGAGCTTCCGCATCTTCAATCATCGAAAGAGCCACTCTGTCTTTTACACTTCCCGCCGGATTAAAAGCCTCCAGTTTGGCAATAATATTTTGTTCCAGACCGTACTTTCCACTATAACCGGAAAGTTCCATCAAAGGGGTATTCCCCACTAAATCGGTTAGTTTCCTTGCAATCTTTGCCATCTTATTACTTTATTTTTGTCACAGACACGACAAAGATATGGAAAAAAAGGTATGTTTTATATCACTTCATGAGAAAGATAAGGAAAAGTATAGTAACTTTGTATCCGTTCAATCTTTTTAAGTTTACAGATATGAAAAAGAGAATCATACAATTTCTCACGACCTATTTTTTATTTGTTCTTTTATTCGTTCTTCAGAAACCAATCTTCATGGTTTACTACCATGATTTATATACCGACGCATCTTTAGGTGACTACTTCCGCATCATGTGGCACGGATTGCCTCTGGATTTATCTCTTGCAGGTTACCTGACCGCCATCCCAGGCTTACTGCTCATCGCCTCCGCCTGGACGAGTTCATCCATACTCCGCCGCATCCGGCAAGGCTATTTCGGAGCAATCGCCTTTGTCATGGCCTGCATTTTTATCATCGACCTGGGATTATACGGCTTTTGGGGATTCCGTCTGGATGCCACCCCCGTTTTCTATTTCTTCTCTTCCCCCAAAGATGCTATGGCAAGTGTCAGCTTTTGGTTTGTATTATTGGGAATCTTATCTATGCTGATCTATGCAGCAATTTTATACTTTATTTTCTATTACGTCCTTATCCGGGAGAAAAAGCCCCTGAAAATACCTTATCGACGTCAGAATGTCTCGCTTGCGCTCCTTTTGCTGACAGCGGCACTCTTCATCCCCATCCGGGGCGGATTCAGCGTATCCACCATGAATTTGAGCAAGGTATATTTCAGCCAGGACCAACGCATGAATCATGCAGCCATCAACCCGGCATTCAGTTTCATGTATTCCGCCACCCACCAGAATAATTTCGATAAGCAATATCGCTTCATGGACCCGAGAATAGCCGACGAATTATTTGCAGAGATGGTAGACAAACCTGTCTCAGCAACAGACAGCATCCCCCAATTATTGAATACACAACGTCCGAACATTATTTTTATTATCCTTGAGAGTTTCTCCACACACTTGATGGAAACTTTCGGAGGACAACCCAATGTGGCTGTCAATATGGATAAATTCGCTAAAGAAGGCGTATTATTCAGCAACTTCTACGGCAGCAGTTTCCGCACAGACCGCGGACTGGCATCCATCATCAGCGGATATCCCGGCCAGCCAAGCACCAGCATCATGAAATATCCCGAAA
>DXOJ01000202.1 GCA_019412865.1 Bacteroides sp.
GCTATTTATTTCACAGATTTGTAATCGCTTCTTTCTGTGTATTTATTCCCTTTCAGGTACAGTTCTCACTTTATAAAGATTTACATTACTGATGGTGATTGTTTTGTTGGGATTTTGGATGTGAATATTATGTGTCCACCATTCAATATCTGCATAAGTATAAACTAAATATCCGCTTTCTTTATCGTAATTGAAAGATTTGATAAATTTACGATCTTTCATAGGTTCGAATTCAGAGATCGTTCCTGTATTTGTATCGAGTACATATACTTTATAAGCTGTTGTAAATCCTAATTCATGATCTGAAATACGAATTAAATCATGGCCATCCGGTATTTGCTCTGTCCCACCTAAAGGTAGATCCCATTCTTGCTTTTTCACAAATGAAGGCGTTGATGTATTCCAATCTTTCAGTTCATAAGCGAGTAATTTGTCATATCCTAATGCATATAAAAGTTGCTGATTTTCCATCCAGATAACACCATGTCCGCCTTTTTGATCTTCTTTAAAGATAACTTTGTTGGAAGCGTTTCTGTCATATACCTGGAAGCCACCTACGTCACCAGAGAGGGCCACAACGACTCGATTATTGGGCAGTAACTCAATAGAGTGTGCTCCTGGGGCATCCGCGGCAGTGAATAAACATTTCTTGGTTTTACGAGAAAGAATAAGAGCTGATCCTCCTGAAGATGCTAGCAAGACGAGTTGGTCGTTTCCTTCATTTACAACTTTACACTCATCTATTCCCAATAAACGTCTTTTCAACGTAGCCGAAAGATCGTCTGCTGTTTTTGAATCCCATTCCCATTCATATGGTACTGTGGTCATAGAGGCTTTGCCTATATTGATAATCATGACTTTAGAATCTCCACATGTAATGATTTCTTTATATACTTTAGGAGATGAACCAGTGGTAGTGCCATAAAGTTCATCTAAATTGACATCGTATTCATCTTTACATGCAACAAAAAGTAAAGCCAACACAAGTAATAAATTCCACTTTTTCATATTTTCGATAATTTATAATTTGTAATTAGTAATAGGGGATTCCGTATGAGCTTTTTTCATCTTTTTTTCTATTTCATTCACTACATTCGGATAAGTAGATGAAAGATTATACTGTTCTTGCGGATCTGTTTCCAGATCATACAACTCTACACAACGGTTTCCGTTTTTAATATTAGAAAGATATCCTTTCCATTTTCCCATGCGGAGAGCTTTCGAACCTTCTCCTTCCGGAAGCTCCCAATAAAGATATTCATGTGCTTTTTGACGATTGCCTTTCAAAGTAGGAAGAAAACTAATGCCATCTGTCTTTTTATAGGAATAGCCGGTAATTTCGCCTAATGTAGGCAACACATCCCAAAAGGCGCAAATATGATCGCTGACAGATCCGGCGGTAATCTGATCGTGCCAATGAACAATCATTGGCACTCGAATACCACCTTCACGTAAACTGCCTTTTCCCCAGCCTTTTTCCGATTTGAAGGGACCTGCACTATCAAACCAAGGAGCATTCACTCCTCCGTTGTGAGTAGGTCCGTCATCACTGCTGAATAGGATCAATGTGTTTTCATAAAGCCCGCATTCTTTTAATAATTCAATCAGACAGCCAACTTGTTCATCCATATAACTAACCATGGCAGCGTATGTGGCTTTCGGGTAGCGGCACGGAAAATACCCTTTATTACCCAAGTAAGGAGGCTCGTCACCAAATTTCTTTACATAATAATCAATCCAGCGTTGAGGTGCCTGTAATGGTACATGTGCAATGGGAGTAGGCCAATATAGAAAGAAAGGGTGCTCTTTATGTCGTCCTATAAACGAAAGAACCTCATGAAGCATTAACTTCGGAGCATAAGATTTGGAGACAAGGAACTCATAGCTTTCTTTCTTATAAGGATCGGCAGCCGCGTCTAACTTCTGATTCGGAGAAAGAAGACGATTAGGCAGATATTCCCGATGTTCGTTTCGCCACAGAAAAGAAGGATAATAATCATGTGCCTGTCGTTGGCAATGATATCCATAGAAGAAATCGAAGCCCATTTTACGGGGCGTAGAACTTGATCCTGGATAACCTAAACACCATGTACCGACGCAACCGGTTGTATAACCGACTTGTTTCAATAAGGATGCCACAGTTATTGTACCTTCAGGCATCGGACGCTGTCCCTCTAAAGTGGAATCTGCCAATACTGCCAAATAATTGCCAATATTACCTCGTTCAGGCAATTCATCATTTCCACGAATATAGGCATGTCCCGTATGTAATCCTGTCATTAATGAACAGCGAGAAGGAGAAGAAACGGCAGAGCCGGAATAATGTTGTGTAAACCGCATACCCTCTGCAGCTAACCGATCTAAATTCGGTGTCTCTATCTTTTGTTGTCCATAGCATCCTAAATCCCCATAGCCGATATCATCTGCTAAAATGTAAATAATATTGGGACGTTGCTTCGTGTCTTGAGCTTTAGCTCCTGACTGGTACATAACTGACAAAAAGAATATTGACAATAATGAGTATCTATTCTTCATTTCAATAAAAAGATTTGTTTATTTTTACCATCCCGGATTATTGGGTAGTAGATTCGGATTATCATTTACTTCTTGTTGGGGTAGTGGAAATAGATAATTCTTGTCATTAAACATACGTCTTTCGATAACAGAACCATCATATTTTTGTACAGTACTACCATCCATTAATTCTTTTGCAACTTTCCAACGGCGAATATCATTGTAGTACCAGCCTTCACCGGCAAATTCAATACGTCGTTCATGGCGTATTTTTTCACGCATCTGTTCTTTTGTGAAGTTATCTTTGGTTTTGTCAAACAAAGGCATCTTTACGGAAGGACGATTGCGCACTTCATTTATTGCATCATATACGGATTGGTCTGGTTCACTCAAACGTTCATTTCGTGCTTCTGCATATATCATTAATATATCGGCATAACGCATAAGAATAATGTTGATGTCATTCTTGTCATCTAGAGTTTCCTTTGCTGTGTCATAACGCGAATATTTCTTGAATGTATATCCAGTATTCACAAATTTGTCTTCCGTTACAATTTGTCCCATATAAGTAGCGCCTGGATAAACGATAGTGGCATAGAAGCGGGGATCTCTGTTTGTATACAAATCTTGGTCACTAGTATACGGTGAACCATCTTTCATATCGTAGGCCATTACTAAATCCAGAGTCGGAGCAATCGTGTTGAATTGGCGAAGCACGATATCCAGTCCATCTCCAGAATGTACGAAAGTTGGATAAAGATATTGTACGTCAAAGATTACTTCTTGATTGTTTTCATGGTCTCTTGAAAACAAATTGCGGTAATCAGGAAAGAGAGAATATTTATTAGACTTAATGACTGCTTCGGCAGCTTTTTCTGCTTCTTCCCACATCTCGTTATATAGATAAACGCGTGCTAGCAATGCTTTGGCAGCCCATTTGTTGGCTCGCCCTATTTGAGAAGATGTTGGCGGTAACGCTGTAAAAGCGTCATTCAAATCTTGAATTATTTGAGTTGTGATTTTTGTCTTTGGATCTCTTGGTAAAAATGACTGTGTGTTTACGTCAGGCTTATCTAAAATTAAAGGTGCGTCACCATACATATTGGTAAGATCAAAATAATATAATGCCCGCAGAAATTTAGCTTCTCCTACCATCTCTTTCTTTTCATCTTCCGAAATGGTAAAAGAGGGAGCACCGGCAATAAATGTGTTACAACGTCCGATACCTTGGTAACATGCTCCCCATTTTCCATTCACTATACCTGAATTTATAGAATTGACTGTGCCATCACCAATTACTCTCCATCCATAGGCTCCGTTGTAATTATAAGCATTGGGTGTTCCCGTTTCACTAAAAATTAAGTTGCTTCCATACATGTATACGTTATACATTGTATTATAACAAGCTACTAAACCGGCTTCTATTTGTTCGGGGGATTTCCAGAAGTTTCCTTCTACATATTGGCTTGTTGGAACGGTGTCAAGAGAACAGCTTGTAACAGAAAGAAAAAATCCAAATCCTATTAATATTTTTTTCATAATCAGTATAATTTAGAATGTAATATTGAGACCGCCTGTAAATGATTTTACAGAAGGATATGACCATATATAGTCTGAAGTTAACGACCTTTCTGGATCAAAAATGTCAAAGTCAGAGAAGGTCAAGAGGTTTTCTGCATTCACAAAGACTTTTAACGCTGCAATTTTTAATGGGGTGATCCATTTTTTCGGGAAATCATAAGTCAGTTGAATGTTTTTTAAACGTAAATAAGAAGCATCTCTTAACCAAAATGTGCTGGACTTCGTATAATTATCATGCTGACTGTTGGTAGTCAGTAAACGTGGAAATCCGCCACCGGTATTTTCGGGTGTCCATGCTTTTTTCAACCACTCATAAGTAACACCTGCGCCATTAGCATACGGATACACCAAGTTATGAGTTGGGTAAGTACTAATGCCTGATACTCCTTGGAAAAACACATTCAATCCTATTCCTTTATAATCCAGGTTTAAACCGAACGAATAGGTGAAATCTGGTACGGAACTACCTGTCACGATACGGTCATCTTCTGTAATCTGTCCGTCAGGTACTCCTTCGGGGCCGGATACATCTCTGAAAATTAAGTCACCGGCATGTGTGTTGACGCTTTGGAAAGCATGATGTTTTACTTGATCTTCGGATTGGAAAATTCCATCACATATATAAAGATAGTAAGCATCAATGGGATATCCTTCTCTTGTAATTCTTCTGCCGTTAATCATATCATCACCGCCAATATTTACGACTTCATTCTTCACATAGGTAACATTACCATATATATTATAGTTGAATTTTCCGATGGTATTGCGATAAGCTAAGTTGGCTTCAAAACCTGTATTGTCAACTGTACCAATATTACGCATGGCTCCGGTTAGATTTCCGACTTGTGACGGTTGGTTGACAGAACGAAGAATATCCTTGGTCCTCTTTTTGAAAAATTCAATTGAACCACTCAGTGAATTATTGAAAATTCCGAAATCTAATGCCAAGTTGGTAATTGTTGTTATTTCCCATGAAATTTTGGGGTCAGCAGCTTGAGTTACCGCATATCCTGTTGCAGGTACATTACCAAATATATAATTTACCCCAGAATTCATAACTGGAGTATATTGAAATAAGCCGATCGACTGATTTCCCAATTGCCCCCATGAAACTCTCATCTTCAGGTTTGACAACCAGTTTTGTGCGTTTTCCATGAAATGTTCCTGGTCGATGCGCCATCCTGCAGAGAAAGAGGGAAAGAGCCCCCAACGATGTTTTTTTGCAAAACGGGAAGAACCATCATAACGGAGATTCATCTCGAACAAATAGCGATCTGCATAATCATAGTTCAATCTGCCAAAATAAGAAAGCAAACGGACTTTACTACTGGAACTGCTGGGTTTTAGAAATGTTGTTGCCAGTCCTACTTCTGTTAGTTCATTATCCAAATATCCGTTTTGTCCTCTTGCGCTGAATGACCAGGCATTGAATTCTTCATAGTTCATACCTAGCAGAGCGGAAATATCATGTTTTCCGTTAAATTTATGAGACCAATTAATGGTCTGGCTTATTGATGGATTGATATCGTCATTTGCTGTATTCATAGCTGTGGTATTTGCAATCATTTTTTGCGGTTCCAGTGTCTTGGGATTATATGTATAAGTTGCCGGTTGGAAATATCTTCTAGTCAGATCTACTTTTCTGATTCCTAATGTAACGTTGTATTTGATATCATAAGGGAAGACATATTCTGCGAATGCACTACTCACAATGCGGGTCTGTTTGTAATTGTTCTCTCCATCCTTACAAGCTAACATATTGCCGAATGCATTTTGTCCGGGAGTCACTACCCAACTACGCCCATAACTGCCATCAGCTAGATAAGGGGTCATTACAGGCAGGGCGCGCATGGCTAATTGCATATAATCAGAAATTCCATAATGTGGTTCATTATAGTTTCTGTAGTTTGCTGAAACATTGATACCAGCTTTGAATTGGCCATATTTAACAGTACTATTAAAGTTTATAGAAACTTTCTTGGCATCTGTGAATTTGACAACACCTTCTTGATCCAGATAGCCTATTGACAAACCTGTTTGTATATGCTCATTACCACCGGAAATACGTATATTATGTTCTTGTATAAAAGCGTCACGAAAGTATAGATCGAACCAATTGGTTGCAGGATAGGTATAAGGATCGACTTTCATTCCTTCTTTATATTCTTCTATAATATCTGCATAAAGAGGGGCTCTCCCTTCATTTTCATAGGCTTTGTCAAAGCCTTTCATATAAAGGATCGGATCCCATACCGCATCAGGCAGATAAGTAATTTGCTGTAATCCAAAAGAGTTATTGTATGAAACAGAAAACTGTCCTGCTTCTGCTTTTTTGGTAGTTACTAACACAACGCCGTTTGCTGCACGTGAACCATAGATAGAGGCTGAGGCTGCATCTTTTAATACGGAGATACTGGCAATATCACTGGGGTTTACATCGGTCAATGTGCCTGGGACTCCGTCTATTAGGAACAGCGGGTCATTGCCTGCGCCGGAAAATGTTCCCATACCACGAATACGAATAGTAGCCGCATCATTGCCAGGTTGAGCTCCAGCTGCAGAGTTTACATAGACACCTTGTGCTCCCTGTAATGCTTGGGTTGCATTTGTAATCGGACGATTCTGAATTGTTTTGGCATCTACTACGGAAACGGCTCCTGTCAGATTTACCTTTTTTTGTATTCCATAGCCAACTACAACCACTTCATCAAGAAGTTCTGTATCTTCTTTTAAGGTAATGAACATACTTTTTCCAAGGACGGTTTTTATCCGTTGCTCTTGATATCCTATATAGGAGATTTCAATCATTGTGTTGGGAGAAACCATAAAACTAAAGTTACCATCCATATCCGTAATTGTACCGTTCGTTGTTCCCTGTTCCTTGATGGTAGCGCCAACTATAGGCTCGCCATTTGTGTCAACCACTTTCCCTGTTACTTTATTAGACTTGTCAGAGGACTGGTTATCTGTAGCAGGAGTCACAATTATTTTGTTACCTTGTACTATATGAGAGAGGTGAAGTTTAGGTAGTTCTTGAATAAGCAGATCCTTAAGTTTAGCATTCTTTACAGAAATGGTAACCCCTTTTTTATTCTCTACTTCTACGCTACGGTATGAGAAACGATAGGGCGTTTGGGATTCAATTGCATTAAATAACTCTTTTACTGATGCATTTTTTAAATTAATGCTGACTTTTCCTGTCTGTGCATTAGCACTTGTGAATGTTAAGAAACAAAAAAATAACAATAAGGAATACAACTTGATTGTATTTTTATTATCTTTCTGCACTAAACTGATTAATTGTTTTTTATTTTTCATAAATACACAACTATTTGGTTTATTTTCTTTTTTATTAAGAGTTGGTATGAGCGGAAACTCATACAAGACTCATTCCTAACTTCGGATAATGGGCAAATTA
>DXOJ01000203.1 GCA_019412865.1 Bacteroides sp.
CCTCCTTTGATTTAGATAATATAGATTTTTCTGAATTTTCAATTGCTTTATCAAGATCTCCTTCATTAGCAAGCAAGAAATTATGTAAGCCTTTGCATTTTCTGCTCAAAAAGTCCTCGGTCTTTTCATAACTACAAATTCGCTCCAATTCTTTCGCCAATTCATTTGAGTTATTGAATTGTTGAGTCGTATATTTGAAATGATATAAGAACCATATTTCCAAACAACGCTCGTTCTCAAAAAAACGTATTAGACTTTCTGTTCCTTGCCGCTTCTTGATGATCGTTTTTTGATGATATTTTGTTTTTAGTCTTAAATAGTTCTCTCGATTACGCCCTTCTTTCTTATTATCCATATCAATTAGACAGAATATCATATTATATCCGTCATCGATGCATTGTTCTATTCGACGTTCCAATTCAGCCATGCTAGTGGCATGGTTTGGAACAACTGGTTTCACTTGTGCATGAATAACACCTTCTAATGACTTCAAATAATACTTTTCAGTCGGCCCTTCACCAATAACAGCTATTGTTGTTTTTGTTTTCCGCGCTTTCATATCACTTCCTTAAAAAATGGAACCTAATTCCGGTTTTGCACCAAGTTTTCCTGTTCTATATGCCTTATAAAGAGATAGATTTTTGTGCAATCCAAATTCAGAAGCACAATAAAGTTCAGTAGAGGCATCTTCCTTTGATTTCTCGGTAAACCAAACCATATCTCGACGTATAAATTCTTCATCCAATAACTGCTGGTCTTGTGTCGTGAACAGTATTTGCGAATTGGCTGTATTCATCATAAAAGTCGTCAGAAAATGGAGCAAAAGATCATAATGCAAATTACTTTCTATTTCATCAAAACTATATATATGATCTTCACGTAACATATTGAACATACATTCCTGTAGCTGAAAATAGCGTAATGTCCCCAATGATTGGTCAATAGAAGATAAAGTAAAATCAGATCCGTCTATGGTGTGATGAGTAAAAAACACATCTTTGCCACTTTGCATTCTTGCTTCATTGTCAATACTTATATTAGAAATATTAAAATCAGCCTTTCGCATAGCCGATATAAAATAATCTTTCTTCTCTTTATTATCAATCAACTGCTGGGCAATATCCAAAAGACTATTTCCCTTCATGCCATGCACATACCGAACAATCCAGTTATAGGTATCACGGAATATCTTTGCATCTTCATTTAGAGATACTTTTGCGAAAGTAGACAGTACAGTATGGTTATTCAAAGTATTGTCTACAATTGTTTTCTTACTTTTCAAATGCAAACCGACTGTACGACCAAATTCAATATCCGGTACTACATCTTCATGGACAAACTTCCGACTATAAAATAAAGATAATACTCCATTAGGAGCATATTCCATTTTCTCAGAAATGATATAACGGTTATTATACTCCACTGAATAGTCGTATCGTACTTGCCCTATATAAAATGACACGGACAATCGGGTATTTTTATCCTTATCCAAAGCAAACGGATAAAAAGGTATGGCCTGCAGCTTATTAGTATAGGGAGAAACCAACATTCTCCATATTGTTTCATAGGCATAGAGAATATTACTCTTCCCGGAAGCATTAGCCCCATAAAGTATAAGCATACGATTTAACCGCATCCCCGGTTTGATTTCGACAATCAATAACTCATGAGAGGTCTTGTCTTTGGTAGCCTCGAAAGATAACACCTGCTTTTTTCGTATTGACATGAAATTTTCTATACTGATTTCTCTAATCATACATTCATCCTTTTATTTCGTAACTTTCCTACAAAAATAACAAATAATCTGCACAAAAAATACTTTTCTTGCTATTATTTCACTTTTTTATCTTTTGGGGTAATTTCGTATCATCACCAGTTGATCAATTCCATTCTTTATGAAAAGAGCTGACTTTCCGTGACAATAAATGACACTATAATCTAAATCATGCAAATACGCCCTATCTTGCATCAAAATTATGGTGCAACTTAAAAAATATCCTTGTATAAAGAATCAGATGTGGAAAAGTTATTGGAAGATAATTATCGTAAGGCTTTTCAAGAGTAGATTCTCTATCCAGTCTGAAATATTACCAAAGGTGTTCTGTATAATATTCATCTGATTATATGAGTGCTACGTTCAATTAATGGCTCATAAATTAGCATATCAAATAGAAATTTCGTAACTTTGTAACATGATAGAAGGATGAATGCCACTGTAAAATGCAGCAGGTAATACTGGGTGAAATCGGAGGACTTCACAAACCCGATATCTTAGAAAGGTTGATAATCAAATGGTTACAGAAGAATAATATAAAGTGTTCGAGCCCCAGCTGGATCACTGAAAGACAAGTCAAAACAAGACTTAAAGAAGACAACTCCTACAATATCAAGGTATTGCAGGAGTTTTTTCTTTGTATAAT
>DXOJ01000204.1 GCA_019412865.1 Bacteroides sp.
CGGAGCTCCAATGCCACTAAATAATGAGCCGTGAGTTTTCTTCATTATCATTCATTATTGAAAGTTATTTATTCTCGTCCAATATTCGAGGATGCCATTCAATAGGGACTTTTGCCCACTTTCTAAATGACTCATCAAATCCCTGCAAATCATCAAACATATCCATTTTACATTTATCAGTAGTAACTAATGAGGCGAACTCATTAAAATACCGGTCTGCGCACTTGACAAAGTCATTATGGAGTTTTTTAAGGTTACCTAGTAATAATCCTTTGGCGATCATTACATCAGATGCCTCCTCTATCAAGTTATTCGCTTCACAGTTCAAGAGATGGGCGGCTGATAACAACATATTCATTCTATCCATACTTCCATCATTTATGGCTATATTTATTAAATCTTGCTTTGGTCTCATATTATTCCTTATCTATTTACTAGTTACTAGTTCGATACGATGGGCTTTTACTTCGTTATACCAGTTATTTTTATATTCTCTAGCCTCAACAGTAAAAGCAACTTTTACTGTATCTCCAATTCTAGGAGGATTTTCTATAGGTCCATCGAAACTATACATAGCAAAGCGCATTTTACTGTGATACCTTTCGTTGGTTTCTATAACAAATTCCCTCTTCTCCCACTCTTTCCCATTTTTAGATATTCCGCTGGTAGCTGGCAATTCTACCAATATTTTGCCTTCTGTTTCACATTTCATTGTTATATATTTAAAAAGGTTTTTCTTCGGATGAGGCTGACGGATTAATATGTGGAATATCCAATAAATCATAAAACTGTGTAGTTTCTGCATTGAACCCGCATATGAATTTCCATGTCCCAATACTACGTCCCTTAGCTATGTCAATCATTGCTGTATTTTCTGTTGATACATTAGAAAAAGGTTCCGGGTACTTTTTGTCCCTTCCGTAATGCTCTGGGCGATATAAAAGCAGAACAACATCTGCAGCTTCTGTTATCTGTCCGCTTCCACGTATTCGACTTATAGACGGGGCTACATCGACTTTATCACGACTTAATTGAGATAAGGCTAGTATCCATATTCCAAGATCTTTTGCTATATTTTTCAATCTCCGCGCAAAGATGCCTAGTTGCATTTCGTCTCCTGAACCGCTATTACTATTTGCAGAAAGGATCTGTAAATAATCGACAATAGCTCCATCTATATCATATCGTTTTTTCATCATTCTGATGCTGGATATTATTGAATCAATTGTAGAAGTACTTTTCCCATCGAAATAAAGAGGAAGATTGTAAATGGGTGCAAATCCTTTATCTATCATGGAGAATTCCTCTGCTGTCAATTGCGCACTTGCTATGCGTACTCCATTCACCCCGCTTGTTTTACTTAATATACGTTGTGATAACTCAACGGGCGACATTTCCATTGTGTAAAACGCTTGTTTTGCGCCTGACATAGCTGCATTAACACAGAAACTAGTTGCTAGAGATGTCTTACCCTGTGAACTGTCGGCTGCTACTACTGTCAGATAACCGGGCTTCAGTATCCCTCTTCTATCAAGTTCACGGAATCCGGTCGGAGTACCTGAAGAAGCATCAGGGTTATTAAGGTTCTTCTTGATTATCTCATAGGCTCCTTCAAGTGCTTCACGCAAAGTTATCACACCAGAAGTCTGATCTGAATATATTCCGTCCAAAGCGTTTCTGACCTTTTCTATAATCTCGAAAGGATCTTCTGTGACACATGGTATCAAACTTAATGCATTCTTTAGATTATCTTCAATCTGACGTCTAGCACTAGCATCCTTCAGTATTGCAGCGTGCTCGTACAAGTTAGTATAAGCTCTCTGCCCCACGATTTCAAAAAACAAAGGAGTGTCTTTCTCTTCATTTATTCTACCCCTTAGTTCACGTTTTACCACCATGAAATCAAATTTCTTGCCTTTCTTATCCAGATCTTTTATAACTCTGAATATCTGCTTATGAAAGTCATGATAAAAACAAGCCTCATCCAAAATATTAC
>DXOJ01000205.1 GCA_019412865.1 Bacteroides sp.
AAATGGAAACAGCCCTTTATTATTTCAGCTTAAAAAGTTTCATCGGACAGCAATACATAATAATACATATTGTGACTTTTGGCCTCGTTCATGACAGAAGCCGACCAACGGGTCTTGAATACGTTATTGAAATTACCATTCCAGTTCAAAGTATAAACCAGCGGCATTTTGCCGGATTTCAGATCGGGAAGATTTCCTTCGGCATCTTCCGTGATTCCGTAAGTGCTGTCGAACGAACTGTTGCGGCTGTTCAGTATTTGCAGGTTAAGTTGCTGTTCGGGAGTAATGTTATAGCCTACATTCAGTCCGGTCATAAAGTTACTCATATAGTCGATCATATCGCTGTACTGATAGATGTCGATTGGGTTGAGGTCGAACTCGATACCACCGTATGCGGCACATTGCTTTCCTGCGAAGAGGCTGAACTGGTCATTCAGTTTGATACCAATTCCGGCATAGTCGATGGAAGTAGGCAGATTGTCAATCATACCGTTTGCATCGTTCGAGCGGTTGAGGCGTTGACGATAGCGGTAAGAAAGCCAGTTGTTGATATTTCCTTTGGCTTCGATACGGAGCTGGTGCATATTGAAGTCACCTTCCTGAAAACCATTTTGGAAATGAGCGTCAAAGCTCCCTTGCATATTCAGATAAAGATTGAACTTATCTGTTTTCTTTTTCACGTCTGTCAGTTCTTCAAACAGGGGAGTGTTCGGGTTGAATTTATCCTTCTTCTCCGTTTTTTGAGCATATACTCCCTGTATGCTGCCCGCGAGGAGCAACATAAATATCCATTTTTTCATAAGTAGGTCAGGCTTTTAGTATTCGTTAAAATATTGCTGAATTTGTTTCCAGTCAGTTGTTTTGGTTAGTGCAAGCATTAACAAAACGCGTGATTTCTGCGGATTCAGTTCTTGTGAAGCCACAAACTGATATTTGGCGTCGTCTACTTCTGCATCCAACGTGGTAGGACCTGTCGGGACACGGGAAGAACGGACTACAAGGATTCCTTTTTGACGGGCGTCTGTCAGTACCGGGAAGATATTCTGATGGATATTTCCATTTCCTACTCCTGCATGGATAATGCCTTTGTAGCCGTTGTTGAGCATCGGAGTGACCATATCTGCTTCAATGTTGGAATAGCTGTATACGATACCTACTTTAGGAAGTGCGTTCAGATGAGTAACATCGAAAACGGATTGGGTGGTATGTTTTTTTAGCGTCACCTGATTATAGAATACTTTTCCGTTTAACACATAACCTAGCGCGCCGGAGTTGGGAGCTTGGAAAGTTTGCACGTCGACCGTGTTCATTTTAACTGTACTCTGTGCTCCAAGGATCAGTCCGTTCATGGCAACCAGTACTCCTTTGTCTTTGGATTCTTTTGCGGCGGCGGTAACTACGGCGTTATAAAGATTCAACGGGCCGTCGGCACTTAGAGCAGTAGACGGACGCATGGCACCTACCAGTACCACCGGTTTATCACTTTTAACGGTCAGGTTCAAGAAGTAGGCAGTTTCTTCCATTGTATCGGTTCCGTGAGTAATCACGATGCCGTCAATGTCCGGGCGTTTCAATAGTTCATTTATTTTTTTGGCAAGTGTCAGCCAAACTTGGTCGTTCATGTCCTGCGAACCGATTTTGACAATCTGTTCTCCGGTCACGTTGGCGATCTCCTTAATTTCGGGTACAGCATCGAGCAGTGCGCCGATGGCAACTTGTCCTGCTGTGTAGCTGGTTCCGGTAGCTGAACTTCCTGTGCCTGCAATCGTTCCTCCGGTGGCAAGGATATGAATGTTCGGTTTTGCGGCAAATGCCATTGTTACAGAAAATAGTAGTGTGACTACTACCAGTCCAAAGCTTTTGAATTGTTTCATAACTGAATGATGTTTAGGTTAATAATATATGTATATTAAAATATTTGTATAAAGAGCAATCCCAGGGCAATGGCAACAATCGTCGATATCAGGCCGGGCATCATGAACGAATGATTCAACACGTATCTACCGATTTTTGTTGTCCCGGTACGGTCGAAATTAATGGCGGCCACTACGGTAGGATAATTCGGAATAAAGAAATATCCGTTTACTGCCGGGAATAGGGCGATCAGCATATAAGGCGAAATCCCCAACGCAATGCCCAGAGGCACGAGTGCCCGAACTGTGGCAGCCTGGCTGTATAATAGAATAGACATCACAAACAGTGCGACACCAAACAGCCACGGCATTTGTTGCACGATTCCTTCAATAGAAAGAGTCAGCTGTCCCATATTTCCCTGAAGGAAGGTATCTCCCATCCAGGCAATACCGAAGATGGCAATCACTGCCTGCATACCTGCCGGAAATACGGAACCTTGCGTTGCTTTGATTCCGTCAGTCTTGGTTACTAACAGGATGATGGCGGCAGCCGATAACATCACGATTTCGATGATGGAAGACATTCCCAATGTAACTATTTCCCCGTTGATCAGGAAACTGGGGCGCATTCCTTCAAAAGAACCGAAGAGTACGATAAATGCAGTTGCCAATATAAAGATAAGGACGGAAACCATAGCGGAACGTTTGTTCTTCACATCTTTAATCTCTATCTTTTTATTGTTGAATAATCCTTCTTTCAGACGTTTCTGATATTCGGGGTCTTCCACCAATTCTTTACCGACTTTCATAGAGAATAAAGCACCGACCAACACGCCGACAATGGTAGCGGGAATCGTAATCTTGAGAATGTCGAACAGAGTAATATCGAATCCGGCTAAGAGCCCGAGAAGTGCTACGGTAGCCGCGGAAATCGGACTGGCCGTAATGGCCTGTTGGGAAGCAATGACGGCAATACCCAGCGGACGTTCCGGACGGATTTTGGTTTCGGTGGCAACCTCCGCGATGACCGGCAACACAGAATAGGCAACGTGTCCCGTTCCGGCTACAAAAGTAAACAGGTAAGTCACCAGCGGGCTAAGCAAGGTGACGTGTGAAGGATTTTTACGAAGCAAATGTTCTGCCAGTTTCACCATATAGTCCAGTCCGCCGGCTGCTTGCATAC
>DXOJ01000206.1:0-15852 GCA_019412865.1 Bacteroides sp.
TATCTAACTTGCTCAAAGCTTCGGCAATTACTATACGCTTCTCACTTAAATCTATTTGACTCCCCGGAGTAGATTGCGCCTGGAATTGGGCTACTAACTTTTTCCTTGAATCGAGCAGATTATTGATTCGGCTACGTAACAGAGAAGCACTGAAAGGTTTCGTCAGATAAGAATCGGCTCCTACTTCATATCCTTCTTCTTTATCTTGGAGAGAATCTTTGGCTGTCAGCAGAATAATAGGAATATGGCTGGTGCGCACATCATCTTTTAATTGCTTGCATAAAGTGATGCCGTCCATCACAGGCATCATAATGTCGCTGACTACAATATCGGGGATACGGCTAAGAGCCTGTTGCTTACCTTCTTCTCCGTTGTTGGCCGTGATTACCTCAAACGAGTCGGTGAAGGATTCAACTATATATTTCTGTATTTCTTCATTGTCTTCTACAATCAATAGGATTGGTTTACTGGTATCTAATGTCGCTTCTTGTGAATATTCCAGTTCCGTATTCTGGTTCATCTCTTCTTGAACCGGTTCCGTTGAGTCTGCGTGTAAGGCATTGGGGTAGATATTATCCGTCAGTAAACTGATATAGAACGTACTTCCTTCATTTTGGATGCTTTCTGCACGAATTTCCCCTTCATGTAAGGTGACGAGATTCTTCACCAAGGCCAGTCCGATACCTGTACCGGATGCCTGATGCTTGCTGCTTTCCTGATAATAGCGGTCGAAAATATGTGGCAGGGCCTCGGCGGAAATTCCGTACCCTGTATCACTGACTTTTATTTCCGTATAAGCTACCTCATTACGCATGGTCTGATGCAAACTTAGCGTTACACACCCTTGTTCCGTATATTTGATAGCGTTGGAAATCAGATTGTCCAAAACAATCGTGATGATTTCTTTATCGAAGAAAAGAAACATTTCTTCTTTTTCTATCTGAATCCGGAAATCTATTTTGGTATTTTGATTTAATTCTTTGTATTTAAGCCCTATTTCATAAATCAGAGGGGCAATGTTTCCTTTGCTGACACACAATTTCTTGTTTTGTGTCTCCGTCTTTCGGAATTCCAGTATCTGATTGATCAGATTGAGCAAACGTAGTGCGCTCTGATGGATAACTGATAGTTTCTGGGCTTGTTTTGCAGGAAGTGATGCTTCTTTTTGCATATCTTCGAGAGGACCGAGGATTAAGGTCAACGGTGTACGCAGCTCATGCGTGATATTGGTATAGAAACGCAAGCGTTCCTGATTTAACTCCTGTTCCTGCTCATGGTTTTTCTTTTCCAACGTATAGAGACTCTCCAGATCTAACTTCTTTTTGTAAGCATGCAAGATAAGATAAGTGATGCTGATAGATACCAAGATGTAGATAAGTTTTGCCCACCACGTCAACCAGAGAGGAGGATTGATACGAATGGTCAGGGAAGTGGCTTCTTCCGGCCATTTTTGATTATGAATTCGTGCTTTGATAAGGAACTCATATTTTCCCGGAGGAATGTTTCGGAAAGTGACACTATTATTTTCGTTGACGGTATACCAGGAATTTTCGAGTCCTTTCAGCATATACACATATTCTACCTGATTGACAAGTGAGTAGTTTTGTACATTGAATGTCAATCCGAAGCTATTTTGTGCATGACTCAACTCAACGTTTTGTCCTTTGGAGAGATTGATAATCATGTCATTGTTTTCCAGATTACTCAACCGTCCCAGTATTTTCATCTCTGTGACAACTGCTGCCGGGGCCGGTTGTTCATTCATAGTAATGTCTGGATTGAAACAACATACTCCATTGATAGAACCGAAATAAATCTGTCCATTCTTGCTTTGTGTGACACAACTGCTTGAAAAACTTCCTGCCGGAACATCGTCAGAGTGGTCATAGTTATAAAAACAGCCTTTATTCGTGACATAACAACTGATACCTTTATTATTGCTAAACCAGATATTCCCTTTTTTATCTTCTGTTATGGCACAAATATTCGTATTGATCAGCCCGTCTTTCCGTTGGTAAGTTTTGTAATTCAGCTCATCAGTCGACAGGAAACAAACTAATCCTTCCCCCGTTCCTATCCACATTCTTTTTTGTTTATCCTGTATGATCTGATTGATGGTGTTAGAACAAAAGCCATCTCTTTGAGTGAACGTCTTGATTTTCTGTAAGTTCGGGGTGTATATACCAAGTCCGTCTCCGAAAGTTCCAATCCAAAAACGTCCTTTCTCATCTTGAGCTATAGAACGTATAAAATCACTGTGCAGTTCGCTATTATCTGTATTGTAATGTTGGATAATTTTCATGGTGAGAGGATTTAATACAACAATTCCTCCACTATATCCAACCCAAATGTTATGTTGGGCATCTTCATAGATCGTACGGACGTCTAGATTAGATTGTCCCATGAGGGAGATGGAACGGAATCTTTTATTCCGGCTATCATAATAGCTGATTCCTCCTTGGTAGGAACCGAACCATAAATTCCCTTTTGAATCCTGTAAAGAAGCTAATATAAAATTTGAAGGAATATCTCCACTCTCTTTCTTATAAATGGCAATCCGTTTCTCTCCTTCAAATACATTAATACCTCCTCCGTCTGTTCCGATCCAAATCCGTCCTTGTCTGTCCATACAAAGACTGCTGGCTACTTTGTTGTTCAGGCTGTTTTCATTGTTTGGAATCGGGGAATAGCTTAATGTGGTGAACAAAGGAGGTTTGCTACTAATAAAGTTGATGCCTCCTCCCCATGTTCCTATCCAGATATTGTCGAAAGAATCCTGAAATATACATCGAGCGCTTGCATTAGAGAGGCTTCGACTATCATCACCCTCCTGTATGTATTCAATAGAAAGCTCCTCTGGTGAGAGAAACATACCTTGCTTCAGGTTTAATATGGCAATGCCATTGAGTTCTGAAGCAATCCAAAGTCTATTATCTTTTAATTGCCGGATGGATAATATGCGACTGCATAAAGTAGCATACTTGTCATTCTTGTTATTTCTGAATGTGATAAAGTTATCATTGGCAGCATTATATAGAGCCAATCCATTATTCGTTCCTAACCAGATGTTGCCGTTTGCATCTTTTATGATACAAAACACATCATTACCGGGCAAGCTTGTCGGATTTCCCGTTTCATTCTGGAAATTCTTTACACTTTTGTCTTTGAGAGAAAAAATACTG
The DNA here is from genome assembly GCA_019412865.1 of Bacteroides sp. Classification (GTDB taxonomy): domain Bacteria; phylum Bacteroidota; class Bacteroidia; order Bacteroidales; family Bacteroidaceae; genus Bacteroides. The sequence goes on from DXOJ01000206.1 coordinate 3,183, forward strand.
AATCCGCTTCCGACATGGCCGATATACAAATTGTTGTCTCCTCCGTCCAATACTGTCCATGTCTGATTGGAGGGTAGACTAGGCACCGTACTCCTATTATAATGTGTGAATTGCCCGTTATTAATATTTAGATATTCTATACCTCTATAATAGGTGCTGACCCATAAACCATCGTCGTTTTGGGTGGAAGGAGAGATGTCCGTTACGTCATTTGTAATCAGGCTGTGTGGATTTTCCGGGTTATGTTGGTAGGCAGTAAATGTTTGTTCGTCATAATTGTATGCATTTAGTCCGTCTCGCTGAGTGGCTATCCAAATGATGGGACGTTTGGAATCAGCATACACCCGGTTGAGTTCGTTGCCGGTGATTCCCTGATTGTTATGTGGCAAATCATTTTTATAATAAGTAATGAAGCGGGTACCGTCAAACTTATTAAGTCCTTCTTCTGTAGCAAACCATAAAAAGCCTTGTTTATCCTGTGTAATACTGACTACATAATTGTTGGATAATCCTTGTTCTATCCCCAGTTTTTTTACAGAATGAGACTGGGCTGTCAATTGAAGAATAGACAACAAGGATAAAAATAAAGTAGAAGCAATGTGTTTTTTCATAACTCGTGCTTATTTGTTTCAATTACCAGTTCAAAAATAAGAATAAATATTTTATTTAGAGTGTGTAAATCGTGCAATGAATGATTTGCATAGCTCTTCTGCATGATTTTTGCTTAATTGATTTATATCAATACTCTATATTTGCATCGGAAAAAACAACAAAAAATGTTTAATCTTTAAATTCTAATTTATGAGGTATGTAAGAATCTTATGCATGTGTGTCATACAGTTGCTTCTGTCAGCTGCAGCATTTGCACAAACACAAGTTACAGGACATGTGGCCGATGTGAGAGGAGATGATATCATTGGTGCCAATGTTACTGTCAAAGGAACTTCTAATGGAACCATTACTGATATCGATGGTAACTTCACCATTAATGTAGATGATAAAAATGCTACATTGGCAATTTCGTTCATCGGTTATAAGACTAAAGAGGTGAAGATAGATGGAAAGACACATCTTCAAATCGTTCTTGAAGAAGATACGGAAACTTTGGATGAAGTTGTGGTGGTGGGTTATGGTACACAAACCAAGAAAAGCCTGACCGGAGCCATCAGTGATGTTAAATCCGATGCATTGACGCGTTCTGTTTCTACGACTACTGCGGGAGCCTTATCCGGTAAGATAGCAGGTGTGTCTACGCGTGCTGTAGATGCCCGTCCGGGTAGAGGTATCAATCTTGAAATCCGTAATATGGGTAGCCCCCTGTTTGTAATCGACGGTATTCCTTATGGTGGAATGAATAGTCGTGACTGGTTGCAGGCATCGGATGTTTCCGGTAGCGATGTGTTTAATGCTCTGAATATCGAGGATATCGAGAGTATCACAGTCTTGAAGGATGCTTCTGCTGCTATTTACGGTTTGCGTGCATCAAATGGTGTAGTTTTGGTAACCACCAAGAAAGGTAAAAAGAATGATAAAGTAAGCATCAATGTCAATGGATACTATGGTTGGCAGAATCTGACCCGTTTCCCTGAATTGGCAAATGCAGGACAATATGTAAGAGGTTTGGCTGAAGCAGCACAGAATAGAGGTGAAGATCCAAGCAAATTATATAGTCCCGAGGAACTTGCTAAATGGGAAGCTGGTACCGAACCGGGATATAAGAGCTATGACTATTATGATATGGTAATGAGAAAAAATGTACCTCAATACCACATCAATGCGAATGTGACAGGTGGCTCTGAAAAGACCAACTATTATCTTTCTGTAGCTCATACCGGACAAGATGCGATGATGCCTGACTTTAAATATGAGCGTACCAATCTTCAGTTGAATATTGATACTAAGATAACAGACCGTTTTACAATAGGTGCACAGATTAGCGGTAAGTATGAAAAGAGTGAAGACGTAGGTTTGCCGGGTGGTGACGGTTATTATTCGGCTATATTGGCTATGTTCAAGATGCAGCCTATCGAAAGCCCTTATGCCAATGATAATCCGGAATATATCAATAATGTGCATGAGAATGGTTACAATCCGGCTGCGTTCAGTCGTGACATTGCCGGTTACAAGGATAATTTGACTCGTAATGCCAATATCAATGCTTATGCACAGTATGATTTCTCTTTCGGTTTGACTGCAAAAGCTACGTTCTCGTACAATTATACCAACAGCCGTTTCGACGGTTATCAATATGCTTATCAAATCTATACATACGATAAGGAGAAAGATACTTATAACGGGACACCTGCCGCAGGACGTTGGAGAAATCAAATAGATCGTAGTGTGCCTGCGCGTTATATGCAATTGCAACTGAATTATGCAAAACAGATTAAAAACCATAATATTTCGGCGGTTTTGGGTTATGAAGCCTCCGATTATGATTGGACTAAGAAAACTTATGGTACAGAACCTTCTACTGACTATCTGCCGTTATTGCAGTTTGATGAGCTCAACAGTTTCGCTGATGAATGGAGTTACGAAGCGCGTGCCGGATGGATTGGGCGTATCAATTACGACTTTGCTCACAAATATCTGATTGAATTATTGGCTCGTTATGACGGTTCTTATCTCTATGCAGCAAATAATCGTTGGGGATTCTTCCCGGGTGTATCTATAGGTTGGAGAATCTCGGAAGAGAAATTCTTTGAAAAGTTGAGACCTGTTGTAGATGATTTGAAGATTCGTGCTTCTATTGGTCAGACAGGTACAGAAAAGGATGTAAAACTGTTTGATTACTTGAGTGGTTATACGTGGAATAATGGTAATGCTGTATTGGATGGTGAACTGGTGACCGGATTGAACCAGAGAGGATTACCTATTACCAACTTATCCTGGACGAAGAATACAACATCGAATATCGGTTTTGACCTGACTATGTTCAATAATCGTTTGAAGGTAACCGCCGATGCTTTCCGCAAGGATATTACCGGTGTACCGGCTGCCCGTTATGATGTATTGCTTCCGAGTGAAGTGGGATATACATTGCCTAATGAGAACTTGAACAAACAAGCATATATCGGTGCGGAAGGTATGGTTACATGGACCGACCATATCGGTGATTTGAACTATACCGTAAGCGGTAACTTTACTTTCTCACGTTACAAGAGCATTGAGACTTATAAACCGCGTTTTAATAACTCTTGGGATGAATACCGCAATTCTGCGGAAGGCCGTTGGGGCGGTATCTATTGGGGATATCAGGTAATTGGCCAGTTCCAGTCGGAAGAAGAAATTCGTAATTATCCGGTAAATCTGGATGGAAATAATAACCGGACACTGCTTCCCGGTGACTTTATCTATAAAGATGTGAATGGCGACGGTATTATCAATGGTATGGACGAGCGTCCTATCGGTTATCCGGAAGGTTGGGCACCTATTATGTCGTTTGGTGGTAATATCGGTTTGGCATGGAAGGGGATTGACTTGAATATCGACCTTTCCGGTGGGGCTATGCAAGGATGGAGACAAAACTATGAATTGGCTAATGCATATCATGGAAATGGAAACTCACCGGTTTATTTATTGGAAGACCGTTGGCATCGTGCCGACTTGTACGATCCGGAAAGTGAATGGATGCCGGGACGTTATCCGGCCATCCGTAAAGGTGAATTCAGCTATAACAATAAGAATAGTGACTTCTGGTTGCACAATGTGCGTTATCTCCGTATCAAGAATCTGGAAGTGGGTTATAGCCTGCCGGTACAACTGTTGAGACCGATTCGTGCACAGAAAGTACGTATTTATGCTAATGTTTCTAACTTGTGTTCGTTTGACAATGTGGGTAAGTTTGGAGTCGATCCTGAAATCACTGCCGCAGCTGCAGTGGTATACCCGCAACAACGTACATTCCTTCTTGGATTTAATATTACATACTAAAAAATGAACGCTATCATGAAAAGCAAATCTATAAAAATAGTTCTGTTGGGAGCCGTCCTTACTTCCATGTTATCGGGTTGTGGCGACAGCTGGTTCGAAAGAGATCCCAAAAATATTCTTACCAATGAGTTGGTATGGAACGATCCGAACATGATTAAATCACAGCTAGCCAATTTATATAATCGTATTCCACAGTTGCACGGTGACTTCAATACCGGTGGTATGTGCGAAACGGATGATGCTATGTACTGTGGCACGCTGGATCAGAATTATCGTAATGAATTACGTTATGGCAACGACTACGGACGTTGGTGGGATTATGGATTGATACGTGACATCAATATGTCTATTGAGAATATCGACAAATATGGAATAGATATTTCAGCAGATGCCAAGCTACAGTTCAAAGCTGAATTTCGCTTTATCCGCGCTTACGTTTATTTTGAGGTTGTAAGACGTATGGGTGGTGTACCATTGATTACAACTACTTTGGAGTATGATTTCAGCGGAGATCCTTCTTACTTACGTAATCCGCGTGCCAAGGAGCACGAAATATATGACTTTGTATACAGTGAATGTGAAGCAATCAAGTCACAATTGGGCAATAAAGGCAGTCAAAGTCGTGCCAACTATTACACTGCATTGGCATTGGAAAGCCGTGCTATGCTGTATGCCGGTTCTATTGCCAAATATAATGCGCTGAAGACTCCTAATATTGTAACGTCTGGCGGAGAAGTAGGTATTCCGGCTGATATGGCAGACGATTATTATCGTAAATCGTTGACAGCTTCGCAGGAAATCATTAAAAACGGTGGATATGAACTTTATGAGAAGGAGTCAGATAAAGGAGTGAACTTCTATAAGATGTTTGTGGACAAGACGCTGAATAAGGAGGCTATTTGGGTGAAAGACTATAAGAATCCTTTGAAAGTGCATAGCTTCGGTTATGATAATGTAGTTCATCATTTAAGAGAAGATAACGATAATTCTTCTTGCATCGGTCCGTCTTTAGGATTGGTAGAAGCATTTGATTATTTGGATGGAACTTCGGGGACCTTACATTATAAGAATGGTAATGACTATGTAGTATATGATACTCCGAGCGATATTTTTGCCAATAAAGATGCACGTTTGTATGGTACGATCGTCTATCCGGGCTCAAAGTTCAGAAATCAGGATGTGGATATTCAGGCAGGAGTAGCAGTATGGAATGATAAGACCGGTTCCTACGACTTACTGACAGACTCGAAATTAGGAAGTGCTTATGACGATGATAAAACTTTTGTCGGCCAGGACGGTCCTCAGACTAATAGTCCTAACGTGAGCAATACCGGATTTTATATCCGTAAGTTTATCAGTGAGGCATCCGGTTACACTCTCCGTAACTACGCTGAAAACTGGTGGCCTTGGTTCCGTCTGGGTGAAATCTATTTGAATGCTGCCGAAGCTGCTTTTGAATTGAATGACGAGCCGACAGCTTTACCCTACATCAACCGCTTGCGTCAACGTGCCGGTTTCCCGGCCAACAGTCTGACAAGCCTGACAATAGAAAAGATTCAGAACGAACGTCGTGTGGAACTAGCTTTCGAAGATCACCGTTATTTTGATATGAAACGATGGAGAATAGCTGATATCACCTGGAACGGAAATACAGATAACGATAAAGCGATCGTTTACGGTTTATATCCTTATCGTATTGCTAAACCAAAACCGGGAACATCGGATCAGGACAAGTACATTTTTGTAAAGACAAAATCCGAACGTTTCAAGGTGGCAAGAACCTTCCAGCAGTCTAACTATTATTCATTCATTGCTGATGATGTAATTAATAACAATCCGACGATTGTGAAGAATCCATTCCAATAAAAATAAGAGATTATGAAAAAGATTATACCTTTCTTTATTATGATATGTTGTTTGTTGGCAGTAAGCAGTTGCAGCTACGACAACTTTGAGGAACCTAAGGCTACATTGACCGGAAGAGCAATTTATGACGGTGAAGCAGTAGGAGTTAGAAGCGGAAGTTCAGAGTTTGCTTTATTCCAGGACGGTTATGCTTTGCATGGCTCTATTCCGGTGTATGTTGCGCAGGACGGAAGCTATTCCGTGTCCCTTTTCAATGGTGATTATAAATTGGTGCGTATGGGTAATGCTCCTTGGGAAAGACCTTCTAATGACACAATTTATATTACAGTGAAAGGAAACACTGTGCAGGATATTCCTGTGACACCGTATTTCTCTGTTAGAAACGTATCTTTTGCCAGAAACGGCAACAAGGTTACCGCACGGTTTACTATTAATAAAGTGGTTGCTGATGCCAATATGGAGAATGTAGGTATCTATCTGGGTACAGGTGTTTTGACGGATGAGAAACAGAAAGAAGCAGAGTTGAAGTTGGGTAATACAGTCTCACTCGGTCAGGAAAACACTGCTGAAATTGAGATCCCGAATGGTTTGATAAACGAATCCTATCTTTATGCCCGTGTAGGAGTCAAATCAGACAAATCATCGGAATATTGTTACAGTCAATCTATTAAAGTAGCATTGAAATAAATAGTATCAAGAATGTAAATACCGGAGGGGGGAGTATCACAACCTGATATTTCCCCTTTTTATCCAACTAATGAAAATATGATAGTACCTATTAAACGAACTTTGATTACAATCGGCTTGATGTTGGCAGTGACGCTGCCCGCTTTCTCGTTGTCTGGTAATCCTGTGTTGCCAGGTTTCCATGCTGATCCTGAAATTTTATATTCCAACAAGACTAAGAAATACTATATCTATTCTACCACAGACGGACAGCCCGGATGGGGTGGTTGGTATTTTACCGTTTTTTCGTCTGTTGACTTAAAGGATTGGAGGGATGAAGGGATAATGCTGGATCTGAAATCAGACCAAGTACCTTGGGCGGATGGTAATGCGTGGGCGCCTTGTATTGAGGAGAAGTTGATAGGAGGAGAATATAAATACTTCTTTTACTACAGCGGTCATCCGAAAGCAGGAGGAGGAAAACAGATCGGAGTAGCTACGAGCGATTCTCCCACCGGGCCGTTTGTTGATTTGGGACGTCCCATCGTAACGGATTCACCCACCGGGAACGGTCAGCAAATAGATGTGGATGTGTTTACCGATCCGGTTTCGGGGAAGTCTTATCTGTATTGGGGAAATGGTTATATGGCAGGTGCGGAGCTGAATGAGGATATGGTTTCCATAAAGAAGGAAACAGTCACAGTGATGACTCCCGTAGGAGGTACTTTGCAGGATTATGCTTATCGTGAAGCGGCTTATGTATTCTACCGTAACGGGCTTTATTATTTTATGTGGTCGGTAGATGATACTGGTTCTCCCAATTATCATGTAGCTTATGGCACTTCAACATCACCTTTGGGACCGATTAAAGTGGCTGATAATCCAGTTGTGCTGATTCAAAACCCGGAAAAGGAAATATATGGTCCTGCTCATAATGCTGTTTTGCAAATTCCCGGCACTGATAAGTGGTATATTGTTTATCATCGCATCAATAAGAATTATCTGAAAAGTGATCCCGGTGTTCATCGTGAAGTATGTATAGATCGTATGGAATTTAATGAAGATGGGAGCATTAAGCAGGTAATACCTACTCTTTGATAATATCTTTCTTGATTTTGGTAGATGGTCAGGTTGTTTCAGGACGGAGTTGTATTGTATGATTTGAATAATGGAAGATTATAGATGAATAGGATTATAGGTAAAAAGAGAGTAGCGATTTTAGGTTTTCTGTTTGTATGTGTGGCGGGTGGATGTTCTCAATCTGTACCTGATGTAAGTTATCAGATAGAAACGGATAAGCCCTGTCAAACGATGGCATATTTCAGCGCTTCAGACGCTTGGAGTATGCAGTTTATCGGACTTTGGCCGGAAGAGAAACAAAACCAGGTAGCCGATTGGCTGTTCAGTACGGAGAATGATGCGAACGGACAGCCGAAAGGCATCGGCCTGTCCCTCTGGCGTTTCAATGTCGGAGCAGGTAGTGCGGAACAAGGGGAGGCTAGTCAGATCGCTTCTCCCTGGATGCGAGCCGAGTGTTTTCTGAATGCAGATGGAACGTACGACTGGAACAAGCAACAAGGACAACGCAACTTCCTAAAACTGGCAAAAGAACGGGGAGTCAATAAATTCCTGGCTTTCCTGAACTCGCCTCCCGTACATTATACACAGAACGGATTGGCAACCAATACCGGTCGTGGAGGTACGGCAAATCTGAAGCCGGATTGTTATGAAAAATACGTCCGTTTTCTGGCAGATGTAATACAGGGAGTAGAAAAACATGATGGCATCAAGTTCAACTACATTTGTCCTTTCAACGAACCGGACGGACACTGGAATTGGGTAGGACCGAAACAGGAAGGTTGTCCGGCAACCAACAAAGAAGTAGCTCATACTATCCGTTTGTTAAGCAAAGAATTTGTAAGCCGGAATATGGATACGCAGATTTTGGTGAATGAATCTTCCGATTATCGCTGTATGTTCCGCACTCACGAAACAGATTGGCAACGGGGTTATCAGATTCAAGCCTTTTTCTGTCCGGATAGTGTAGATACCTATTTAGGAGATACTCCGAATGTTCCCCGCCTGATGCTTGGACATAGCTATTGGACAACGACTCCGTTAAGTGAATTACGTAATATCCGCTGCCAGTTGCGGGATACCTTAGATAAACATCAAGTTGGCTTCTGGCAAACGGAGACTTGCATCATGGGTAATGATGAAGAAATTGGTGGTGGAAATGGTTTCGACCGTACAATGAAGACAGCGCTCTATGTGGCACGTATCATTCATCATGACATTGTGTATGCTAGAGCCGAAAGTTGGCAATGGTGGCGTGCCATTGGTGGTGACTACAAAGACGGACTGATTCGCGAGTACACTACTGACGATAACTTTTTGGATGGTAGAGTAGAAGATTCTAAATTGATGTGGGCTTTAGGAAATTATAGCCGTTTTATCCGTCCGGGAGCAGTCAGGCTATCCGTTTCGGCTTTCGATCAAACAAACGCTTTCATCCCTGATGGCGATACCGATCAGCAAGGATTGATGTGTTCTGCTTACAAAAACGTAGATGGAACGTATGTGATAGTCGTTATAAACTATGCCAATGAGGAAAAAGAGTTTTCTATTCATAAAGAAAAAGTAGGAAATACGCAATGGCAGATTTATCGTACTTCGGATAAAGAAGGGGAAAATTTGCTTCCGGTGAGGACAGTGAAAAGTGGAAAAACAGTTCAGATTCCGGCGCGTTCTATTGTAACGCTTCAGAGCAAATAATTAAAAACGGCTTTATATTTTTATTTCTTTTTGAAAGTTATACATTTGTGTGTCCGTCCATTGCTACGAAGGTAATGGACGGACACAATGCATAAATAAGGAGGCATTTTATGGACAATAGAGGAGAAATTGTCATTTATCAGACAAAGGATGGGAAAACTTCCATTGATGTGAAGTTGGAGAATGAGACGGTGTGGCTCAATCAAGCTCAAATGGCGGAATTGTTTCAAACGGATAGAACTTCCATAGTGAAGCATGTTAATAACATCTATAAGTCGGAAGAGTTGGAGAAAGACTCAACTTGTGCAAAAATTGCACAAGTTCAGATGGAAGGGAATCGGACTATCAAGCGTCACATTATTTATTATAATCTTGATATGATTATTTCTGTCGGTTATAGGGTCAATTCCATGCGTGGCACCCAATTCCGTATCTGGGCGAACAAAATCCTGAAAGACTACCTGATTAAGGGTTACGCCATTAATCAGCAGGTCAAAGCTGCTCAACTGGAAGACCTGAAGAGCACCGTACGCCTTCTTTCTAACGTCATCGAACACAAACAATTGACGCTGGATGAGGCCAATGGACTCTTGCGTGTGATTACCGATTACACTTACGGTCTGGATACACTGGATAAATACGATTACCAGCAATTGGAAGTAGACTCCACGACTCCTACTGAAGAATTTCGTGCCACCTATGAAGAAGCAATGGAAGCCATTCACCTTTTGCAGGAAAAGTTCGGAAGCAGTGATTTGTTTGGAAATGAAAAGGATCAGTCGTTCAAAAGCTCTATCAACACCATTTATCAGACATTCGGTGGAGAGGAACTTTATCCAAGCATTGAAGAAAAAGCCGCAATGCTTTTCTACCTTGTCGTAAAGAATCACTCGTTTAGTGACGGTAACAAGCGTATTGCCGCTTTCTTGTTTCTTTGGTTTCTGGAGAAGAACGGTATATTATATAAATCCGATGGTTCGAAGTTGATTGGAAATAATACGCTTGTGGCACTTACGTTGATGATTGCCGAAAGCCGGACGGAAGAAAAGGACGTGATGGTGAAGGTAGTAATCAATTTGATTAATAAGAATAATTGAATTTAGGTCTTATTAATGAGTGATATAGATAATGAGAGATACCTCGCTTCAAGGTGTCTCTCATTCTACCATAAAAATAGGTTATTTTTTTTGGGGGAATTTATTATCAGGAATACCATTTTGCTGACGTCAGCAAAATGATCGGTAGTGCCTTCTTGGGCACTTTTTTCATACTCTTTACTTTATTATTGTATAGTATTTGCTTCATCCTCTTTTATCTCCGCCTTGCCATAATATCCCGGCATCGGCATGTAAATCGGATTATAATAAGTATTGATATTCTTCAACTTCTTCTCCTCCTCTTTCAGCCGTTTGATTTGCCGTGCGGCAGTGGTAGGGGCAAAGCCGCACAATCCTTGAAAGTCGCGACGGGTTAATACAGGGTTGCTCTTGAAGTAGTTTGTCAGCAATTTGTCTATCTCGTCATTTGAAAGGACAGCCGAATGGGGTTTCAGTTTACTTCGCTCCACATGAACAACACTGACTGACCTTTTCAGTTTGGCATCCGCTTTAAAGCTGATGTTGGCTTTGAGTTTTATCTGATTCGCTTTTAGTTTGGGCGAAGTGATAGGCTCTTGACTATTCAGCTTTATCTGGAAATAACCGATGCCATCCAGATGGACGCTTTGTCCTTCCCGAAGACGATCCCCCATAAAATGACTTAGAGATTCGAGAACTGACTTTACATCCCCTTCAGTTAGAGAAGTGGCTATCTGGATTTCTTTTGCCAGATAGTCTGTGTCAATGTGTTGGAAGTTGACTACACGTGCGTGGTACGTTTCTTTGTCTTCCTCATCCTTGGGACGGGGAGTCTTGTACAATTCAAATTGTATTGCCATTATTAATTTGTTTTCGCCTTATACATTACTACGTATTTTAAATTTATCGTTGTAAGCCTATAAGGACATTGTTTTTTTGTTGCGAAGCTAATCGATCATCTTCGGACTTAGGGGGAGGGTGTTATATAGCTGTTGTTTGTTTGCTATCAAGCGGCTTTTATAAGTTATCCTGCCTTTATTCTTGGACTAAGGCATAGGGATAGTTATCTTCCGGTGCCTTTATCATTAGTTTCCCACGGCCGTGGAGAGATCTCGTCATGGCTGTGGTAGTATCTTTTCACGGCCGTGGTAGGAATTCGCCACGGCCATGAAGAATGAACTATATCGGTAGCAAAGATAAACTATATCAGGGAGAAAAGCAAAGTATTCCTACTTGTTGTAGGTATTTATATGCCTTGTTCTATTTGATAGATATAGGGCAAGGGAGAATTAAACTATTTTACTGTGATAACAGTGGCATTGTCTGAAAAATATAGTTATATTTGTAGCGTGTCTTCAGAGAGAAGATACGTTTACTTTTGAATTGGAGAAAGTGTTTTTATTATCTGCTCCGTAAATCTGGTAAATTTAACACCTGCAGATAATAAGTGACCGGTCTCCACGTCCATGTTGTATATATATTTGTTATATATCTCAACGGGCGTGGAGCTATTGCTTATTATTCAGGTGTAGGCTTACCAGAGCCGTCGGAGGATAGTACAGTAATAGTTTCCGCGCCTTTTTTATTGGCAAACGGGAACACATAATTAAAAAAATGATAGTTATGAGTGACCTTACTTGTTCCTGTTCCTGCCTGATGAAGCACGATTTAGAACGCTCCGTCGACAAGCTTAGTTTTATGAAAGAAAACTGGCCTAGCTTTGCAAATATTGAAAGCGTAGACCAATTGTCAAAGGCTGAATTGCAGTGTTCTCTCTGTTTATTGAATATAGTGATAGACGGGCTGTCTAAAGATGAATTCTCATGTCCGAATAAAGAACTTATCCATTTGGTCATCATGTATGTGTATATACAGGAAAGGTTCGATTTATGTGAAATCAAAGAACTGCATACTAAATTGGTGATGGCTCCTGTGAAGAAAAGAAAGAAATGGCTCTCTAAGTCATAGCTATTCAGGTTGTCTTTGCAAAAATGTGATGAAAGTAGTGTTTTTTTGCGGTGATAGGTGACAGATGTGGTGATAGGTTAAAAAACAACCTATCACCACCGGAAACCTCGATGAATAAGGTATTTGATTGCCGTCGGTGATAGGTGATAGAGAAAAGTGTTTTTTTATATATGAGAAGAAGCTTATTAATGAAGAGTATTTTTATTCGGAGTATTCCATACTTTCGTCTGATCGCATACAATATCAATCCATTGGTCACCGCATTTGATCTTGAAATCTCCTTTTTCCAGTCTCCACTTACCGTCATATCCGACAAATGCCAAATCGCTTCCTTTTAGTTTCAACGTAACAGTCTTTGTTTCTCCCGGTTTCAGAGAGATCTTTTC
>DXOJ01000206.1:15862-34754 GCA_019412865.1 Bacteroides sp.
GCCACCAGGTCTTTAGAGAATAACAACACACTTTCTTTTCCGGCAACTTTGCCCGTATTGGTTACATCAATCGTGAATATCAGTTCATCATCGGCATTGAAAGTCGGTTTGTTTACTTTTAGGTTATTATATTTATAATTGGTATAGCTTAATCCGAAGCCGAACGGCCATTGAATATCCATCACCGAATCATAATTGTAGTTACCTCCCATTTGCCCCATATTTTCACAAGGCTTGTAGTCATAAGTCGCCAAAGCGTTGATTAGGCGGGGATAAGTAAATGGCATTTTTCCACTGAAGTTGGCATCACCGGCCAATAAGTTAGCAAGTGCATCGCCACCGTAATTGCTTGGCAGCATGATGTTGACGACAGCTTTTGCCAAAGGCTCTATGTCATTGATAATACGCGGACGTCCCTGGTTCAGAACCAAAACGATAGGTTTACCCGTAGCGGCCAGAGCTTTTACCAGATTGCGCTGATTTTCCGATAAGGTAAGATCCGTCAGGTTGCCGGGAGTTTCGCAATAAGAGTTTTCGCCAATGCAGGCGATGATAATATCTGCCTGTGCTGCCGCTGCTACCGGTTTTTCAATTTCCGGTTTGTTTTCTTCCCACCAGTTATCGTTTTTGTAAGGAGCATAGGTGACTCCCGGTTCGTAGATAATATTTTCTTTTCCGTATTTCTCACACAAAGCCTCGTAGATTGTATGATATGCCTGCGTGTAATCATCGGCAACGTGTCCCTGCCAGCTATATGACCATCCGCCATTCAGGCAACGCATGGAGTTTGCGTTCGGCCCGGTCAGCAGAATCTTTTTGCCTTTCGCTATCGGCAGGGTATGTGCGTCATTCTTCAATAACACTTCCGATTCTTCGGCAGCCTGGAGGGCAACGGCCGCAAATTCCTTAGAACCGAACTTGTCATACTTCTTAATGTCCCAATACGGATTGTCGAATAATCCCAGACGATATTTCAAACGCAACACACGGGCTACTGCATCGTCGATGCGTTCCATAGATATCTCTCCTTCTTCAACCAACTCTTTCAGATAATCGCAGAAACTCACTTCATAAGGAACCATTGACATGTCGATTCCGGCATTGATGGCAATCTTGATGGCTTCTTTCTTGGTGGCAGCAATATGATCCCGTGTGCAGAGATTGTTTATGTCCGCCCAGTCTGTTACAATCAGACCGTCCCAGTTCAAGTCTTCTTTCAGCCATTCGGTCAGTAATTCACGGTTGGCATGAAAAGGCAGGCCGTTGTCAACGCCAGAATTCACCATCACGCTCAATGCACCATGACGCACGGCAGCCAGGAAAGGAGCGAAGTGTTTTTCACGCATATCGCTGCGTGAGATGGAAGAAGGAGTACGGTCTTTCCCGGAAACGGGTACACCGTAACCCATATAGTGCTTCATACAGGCAGCTACATGGTATGCTCCGATGCGGTTCGGATCTTCTCCCTGAAATCCCTTTACGGCCGACACGCCCATTTCTGCATTTACATAACAATCTTCTCCATAGTTTTCCCACATACGTGCCCAGCGCGGGTCGCGACCTAAATCGACAACGGGGGCAAACGTCCAGGGGATACATCCTGCTTTGGTTTCATAGGCAGATATTTCGGCACTTTTCCTTGTCAGTTCCCGGTTGAAAGTGGCTCCCATGTTGATGCCTTGCGGAAACATCGTTCCGTCCAACGTATAGGTCGTTCCATGAATCTGGTCTACTCCATAGATGCACGGGATACCGATTTCTTTCATTGATTTCTCCTGTATCTGCTTGATGGCTTCCGCCCACTTCTCCTTTTTCTGTGCTACTCCCAGAGGGACATTCAGTAGTGAGCCTACCTTATATTTACCGATAACCGTGTCGAGCATCGCCTCGCTTAGACAGAATCCCTTCTCACGGCTGGTTTCAAGGTCAGACACCACATCAATGGTGATTTCACACATCTGACCGATCTTCTGTTCGAGGGTCATTCTCTGAAGCCATTGCCGGATGTTAGCTTCAATAGCCGGATCGGTTGGGATGGCGGGATGGGTAGCCTGCGCGTGAGTTGTAAGGCAGGTACCGGCAAAGGCTGATATTAATACCATTTTCTTAATGCTTTTCATGAGTTGATATTTTTAAAGTGAGACTTAAAATCTACCACAAATGTAGAAAGATTTGCAGTCACTCGAAAGGGCGAAATGCAATTGAATACATATGATGCCCCAATAAGATACATTCTATTCTCTTGCTCGAAACATAACACACCTTGTTTTTGCCGGATTATGGTGAACTTTGCCATCAGTACAAACTTTAAAAATAAGAATGATGAAAAACAGTTGCAGACTTTTATTAATCTTAATCGGATTATGGATGGCTAATAATGTCTCTATCGCACAGGAGACATTCAGGAATCCTATTATTACAGGAATGAATCCCGATCCGAGTATTTGCAGGGTGGGAGATGATTTTTATTTGGTTACGTCTACCTTTGAGTATTTTCCCGGTCTACCGGTTTATCATAGTAAAGACCTTGTTCATTGGAAACTGATCGGGCATGCCCTGTCCCGTCCGGAAAATAATCCGTTGATGGGATGCAGTGCCTCCACCGGCGGACAGTATGCTCCGACGTTGCGCTATCGTGAGGGTACATTCTATGTGATTGGCACGAATTATGGCGGGAAAGGTTCGCAAGGAGTATTCTATGTGACGGCCAAGAATCCTGCGGGTCCCTGGTCTGATCCGGTATGGGTGGGGAACTGGTATGTAGACCCGTCTATTGAGTTTATTGACGGAAAGATGTACTTTTTGAGTCCGGATAATCAAGGCAGCTTCCTTTTGGGAGTAATGGACCCGGAAACCGGGAAGTTTGTCGAACCCTTGCGGAAAGTGGCTGCCGGTCTGGGAGGTTCTTCACCGGAGGGACCTCACTTCTATAAAATGGGCGAATTCTATTATATCATGTCTGCCGAAGGAGGAACGGGTTATGAGCACCGGGAAGTCATACAACGGAGCAAATCCCCTTGGGGACCTTATGAACCCAGTCCTGTGAATCCGGTTCTTTCGAATATGAATTGCCCCGGACATCCTTTTCAGGCAATAGGGCATGCGGATCTTGTCCAACTGAAAGACGGAAGCTGGTGGGCAGTTTGTCTGGGAATAAGACCTGTGGATGGCAAGTTCCAGCATTTGGGACGTGAAACTTTCCTGGCACCTGTGACGTGGGATGCCGACGGTTGGCCTAAAGTGGGTAAAGATGGCGTCGTACAGGAAACATATCCCTTCCCTAACCTGCCGTCACATGTTTGGGCGAAACAACCGGTTCGTGATGATTTCGATGCGGAAACGCTGGGGTTGGACTGGACTTTTATCCGTAATCCTGCTCATTCGTTCTGGTCATTGACGGAGAAGCCGGGCTCGCTGCGTCTGAAAGGAACAGCAATCAACTTCACAACGAATGATTCTCTTTCTTTTATCGGCCGCCGGCAGGCTGCTTTCAATCTGACTGCATCTGCAAAAGTCAGCTTTATTCCGAAAGTGGAAAATGAAGAGGCGGGACTGGTAGTAAGAGCGGATGATAAGAATCATTATGATTTGCTGATAACAAAGAGGAATGGTCAGCGGACCGCCATGCTT
The DNA here is from genome assembly GCA_019412865.1 of Bacteroides sp. Taxonomy (GTDB): domain Bacteria; phylum Bacteroidota; class Bacteroidia; order Bacteroidales; family Bacteroidaceae; genus Bacteroides. The sequence goes on from DXOJ01000206.1 coordinate 19,493, forward strand.
CGTAAGACTTTGAAAGATAAGGTTGTTGATACAATCTATAAAGAACTTCCTGCCACCGGAGATGTAATTTTATCCATCACTGCTACCAAGACGGCATATACGTTTGAGGTGAAAGCCGGTCACGCTGTTGAAGTGTTAGGGATGGCTTCCACGCGTGATGTCTCTAATGAAGTGGTAGGTGGATTTACCGGTGTATTTATAGGTATGTATGCTTCCGGTAATGGGCAGGCAAATACAAATCCGGCCGACTTTGACTGGTTCGATTTTCGCTGCTTGGACTAAGCTGAAGAGGGTTGAAAACAAATCATACGCAAAAGGGAAACATTCTGTGCGTATGGGTAAAACATTTGGCAGACCGGGTGTGAACGAAATACCATGTCTCCTTGGGGAAAAACATCTACTTTTGTATCGTCGGCTGGCAAAAGATGTTTAACTCTTAAATTATATGATATGCGAAACGCTTTATTCCTTATTTTCATCTCGCTTTGTTCTGTATGCAAGTCATCGGCTCAAGGTTACAGTAATCCTGTAATTCCCGGTTTCCATCCCGATCCGAGTGTTTGCAAGGCAGGGGATGATTATTATTTAGTCAACAGTAGCTTTCAATATTTCCCCGGAGTGCCTTTGTTTCATAGCAAAGACCTTGTGCATTGGGAGCAGATAGGAAACTGTCTGACCCGTCCATCCCAGCTTGATCTGACTAATGCCAATTCGGGAAGCGGTATTTTTGCTCCTACCATTCGTTACAATGATGGAGTGTTTTACATGATTACGACTAACGTTTCCGGTAAGGGGAATTTCCTGGTACATACTACAGATCCCCGCAGTGAATGGTCGGAACCTGTCTGGCTCGAACAAGGAGGCATCGATCCTTCACTTTATTTTGAAGATGGCAAATGTTTTATGGTCAGTAATCCGGATGGGTACATCAACCTGTGTGAGATTGACCCCATGACAGGCAAGCAGCTTTCTTCTTCCAAACGAATATGGAACGGTACCGGAGGCAGATATGCCGAAGGTCCACACATTTATAAGAAAGACGGCTGGTACTATCTGCTGATTTCAGAGGGCGGTACAGAATTGGGACATAAAGTAACCATTGCCCGCAGTCGTTACATAGACGGTCCTTATCAGGGAAATCCGGCAAATCCTATTCTGACCCATGCCAATGAGTCGGGACAATCCAGTCCGATTCAGGGAACAGGGCATGCTGACCTGGTGGAAGGCACCGATGGTTCTTGGTGGATGGTGTGCCTGGCATACAGAATTATGCCGGGAACTCATCATACATTGGGACGTGAAACGTATCTGGCTCCGGTGCGTTGGGATAAGGATGCCTGGCCTGTGGTCAATGCCAACGGAACTATTTCTTTGGAGATGGATGTAACCACTCTGCCTCAACAGGAAATGAAAGGCAGACCGGAACAGATAGACTTTAAAGAAGGAAAACTTTCTCCCGAATGGATTCATTTGCAAAATCCGGAAGCAAAGAATTATACTTTTACCAAAGATGGCAAACTTCGTTTGATAGCGACTCCTGTTACGCTAAGTGACTGGAAAAGTCCTACCTTTGTCGCCTTGCGACAGGAACACTTTGATATGGAAGCATCCGCTCCGGTAGTCTTGCAGAAAGCGGGAGTAAATGATGAAGCGGGACTTTCCGTTTTTATGGAATTTCATTCTCACTATGATTTATTTGTCCGTCAGGATAAGGATCAGAAACGTTCTGTTGGTTTGCGGTATAAACTGGGAGAGATTACCCATTATGCCCAAGAGGTTTCCTTACCAACCAGTGGTGAAGTGGAACTGGTGGTGAAGTCGGATATCAATTACTATTATTTCGGTTATAAAGTGAATGGAATATATCATGATTTGGGTAAGATGAATACTCGTTATCTAAGCACTGAAACAGCAGGTGGATTTACCGGAGTCGTCTTGGGATTTTATGCTGTATCAGCTTCTAAAGAATCAAAGATGTACGCTGATTTTGAGTGCTTTAAGTATAAAGGGGAATAGGAAGAAAACAAATGAATCCCCTTTATAAAACAAATCCACCCCATCGTTTCCAAAACGCTCCCTATATGAATAACATTACAGAAGCGAAGTTACGTGTCGAATACCTAATTTTGTGGTGTGGAAAACAAATATGTTTTGATAAGACGAAGTTAACGGTTTTAAATTTAATCTAATAGTATAGAAGAATATGGAAAAACAGTCATTTAGTGATGGATTATTTGGTCCATTGGGTATTAAACGAGTCATATTTATGCTGGTGTTGCTGACTACCTCTTTTATATCATGTAGCAATAGCGATGAAAAAGGAGGAAGTCTGGAAGTGGCACAGGAATATCGCAATCTGGAATTTGATGCTCGCGGAAGCAGGCAGACTATTCAGATCAACGGTCCGTCCGAATGGCATATCAGCACTTCGGAAAGTTGGTGTAAAAGTTCCCACGCAATCGGGGAAGGGAAACAATATGTAAATATCACAGTAGAGGCGAATGATACGCAGAAAGACAGGACGGCTACCGTCACTGTTTCGGCTAGTGGTGCTCCTGATATTATTATCAATGTCAAACAGTCTATGTATAGCGTGCCTGTATATGATGAATATATTAATCCTGATAATACAGGAATGCGTGATTTGACTTCTATGCAACTGTCGGCATTGATGAAAGCCGGAGTAAATATAGGTAATACATTTGAAGCGGTGATTGTGGGGGAAGACGGAAGTCTTTCCGGCGATGAGACGTGTTGGGGAAATCCTACACCGAATAAGGCTCTTTTCGAGGGAATCAAGGCAGCAGGCTTTGATGTTGTACGTATGCCTGTTGCTTATTCTCATCAGTTTGAAGATGCATCAACGTATAAGATTAAGAGTGCATGGATGGATAAAGTAGAGACTGCGGTGAAAGCTGCGCTTGATGCTGGTCTTTATGTTATTATCAATATTCATTGGGAAGGTGGTTGGCTGAATCATCCGGTGGATGCCAATAAAGAGGCTTTGGATGAAAGACTGGAAGCGATGTGGAAACAGATTGCCTTAAAATTCAGGGATTATGACGACCGTTTGCTTTTTGCCGGAACCAATGAAGTCAATAATGATGATGCTGACGGTGCACAACCTACAGAGGAGAATTACAGAGTACAGAATGGTTTCAATCAGGTATTCGTCAATACGGTTAGAGCTACCGGAGGACGTAACCACTACCGTCATCTGATTGTGCAGGCATACAATACGGATGTAGCGAAAGCAGTGGCGCATTTCACAATGCCGCTCGATATTGTTCAAAATCGTATTTTCCTGGAATGTCATTACTACGATCCTTATGATTTCACGATCATGCCTAATGAGGAAGATTTCAAGAGTCAATGGGGAGCTGCGTTTGCAGGTGGAGATGTATCTGCTACCGGGCAGGAGGGAGACATAGAGGCTACTTTAAGTTCGTTGAATGTATTTATCAATAATAATGTTCCTGTAATCATCGGTGAATATGGACCGACGTTAAGAGATCAGTTGACCGGAGAGGCATTGGAAAACCATTTGAAATCACGTAATGACTATATCGAATATGTAGTAAAGACCTGCGTGAAAAATAAGCTCGTTCCCTTGTACTGGGATGCCGGCTATACCGAAAAGCTGTTCGACCGCACTACCGGACAACCGCATAATGCAGAGTCTATAGCAGCTATTATGGAAGGATTAAATTGAATATTAACCATTTAAATAAGGTACAATGAATAAACACTTTCTTGGAAAATGTACATTTGTACATTGGTACTGTCTTGCATTGGCAATATTACTTTGGTTGCCGATAACGATATTGAAGGCTGCCCCTTCACAGGACTTAAAGGTGTCCGGAATAGTAACTTCCGCGACTGACGGAGAACCGTTGATTGGGGTAAGCGTACAAGTGAAAGGCACGTCGACAGGAACTATTACAGACCTGAACGGTAAGTATACGCTGAATGTATCTACCGGACAGACGCTGGTATTCTCTTACATCGGTTTCATGGAACAGCAAGTGGTGGCAACAAAACCTGTCATTAACATAGTCCTGAAAGAAGACACTAAAACGCTGGATGAGGTGGTAGTTGTCGGCTATGGAACCATGAAACGAAGCGACCTTACGGGTTCGGTTGTTTCCGTGACTGGAGACGAACTGAAAAAGTCTGTTGTTACTTCGTTAGACCAAGCTTTGCAGGGGCGCGCAGCGGGTGTTTCCGTTACACAAAATTCGGGAGCTCCGGGTGGAGGTATCTCTGTGAGTATTCGTGGTATCAACTCTCTGAATGGTAACGAACCTCTATATGTGATTGATGGTGTAGCGATTTCCGGTAATACAGACGGTAACTCCAGTGTATTGTCTTCTATTAATCCATCGGATATCGTTTCCATGGAAATTTTGAAAGATGCTTCGGCCACAGCTATTTATGGTTCGAGAGCCTCTAATGGTGTGGTACTTATTACCACTAATCAGGGGAAAGCTGGTAAAACGAAAGTTTCCTACGAAGGATATTATGGTTTGCAGCAATTGCCGAAACAACAGGATGTGCTGAATCTACGCGAGTATGCGGAGTATCAAAATCTACGCGCTCAAGTACTGGGCTTTGGAGATCGTGAGGAGTTTAAAGATCCCAGTTTATTGGGAGAAGGGACGAACTGGCAGGATGAGATTTTCCGCAATGCTTCCATGCATAATCATCAGATCAACATCTCTGGAGGAAACGAAGGGACTACTTATTCGCTTTCGGGTGGTTATTTAAGTCAGGATGGTATTGGTATCGGTTCTAACTTCGAACGTTTTTCTGCCCGTGTCAATATGGATAATAAGATAACGAACTGGCTTTCTACCGGTTTACGCGCTTCTGTTGCCAAGACACAACAGAACAATACGATTGACAATGGTAATATTATCCGCACAGCAATACAACAGTTACCCGAAGTGCCGGCGAAAAATCCTGACGGTTCGTGGGGAATGCAGTCGGAAAACATGTACGGTACTTATTTTACGAATCCGGTAGCGGAAGCATTGATGCGTGAGAATTATGACAAGGGGCTGCAACTCTATGTAGACTTCTTTGCTGATATTACGCTCTACAAAGGCTTGGTCTTTCGGGCAGAATATGCAGGTAATTACTATTATAACAACAGTTACAAGTATACACCGTCTTATGACTATGGTCTTTATACCCAAGAGTCATTGGGTAGCCGTAGTGCCAGTAACGGTAGTAACTGGACGTTAAAGACTTATCTGACTTATACTAATACTTTTGGTCGACACCAAATTACTGCCATGGCGGGACATGAAGCGCAGGAGAATAATTGGGAGTCACTTTCCGGTACTCGGAGCGACTATTTCCTCAACTCTGTTCACGAACTGGATGCAGGTAGTTCACTCACAGCAAAGAACAGTAGTTCCAAAGGTTCTTCTGCTATCGAATCTTACTTCGGTCGTGTTAATTACGGATTTGATGACCGTTATTTGTTAACACTTACCGTACGTGGTGACGGCTCTTCCACGTTTGCTCCGAAAAACCGTTGGGGTATATTTCCATCGGCAGCTCTTGCTTGGAAGTTGAAAAATGAGAAATTCTTGAAGAACGTCTCTTGGTTGGATAATTTGAAGCTGCGTCTTGGCTGGGGATTGGTTGGTAATCAAGCGGCAGACAACTATGCTTATGGCGTAAAGATGAGAACGGTGGCAACTATTTGGGGAAGCGGATATTATGCGGAGAACTATGGAAACGAAAACTTGAAATGGGAAGAGACTGAAGCATGGAATGCCGGACTAGACATTAATCTTTTTGGTAACCGGGTTGAGCTGATTATCGATGGATATTACAAGAATACTGATAATCTGTTGATGAAAGCATCGCTTCCCTCTTACGTTAACGGTGTTATTTCTTCACCGTGGGTAAATGCGGGTGCCATGACCAATAAAGGTTTGGAATTCACGTTGAATACGGTTAATATCAATAAAAAAGATTTCATGTGGAGATCAGGACTGACTATTTCATTCAACAGGAATGAGATTACAAAACTTTATACGGAAACAGCAGGACTTTCCGGTACTATCAATAGTGAAACTTACACTTACTCGGAAGTAGGACAGCCGATAGGACAGTTCTACGGATATAACGTGATAGGTATGTTTGCAAAAGAAGATGACTTTTACAAACGGGATTCTTATGGCAATTATATCCTCGATAAAAATGGCGAGCGTGCGAAAGTGGCCATTCCAAAAGGAAAAAACATCTCTGAAAGTGAGATATGGGTAGGGGATTATATTTATGAGGATATTGACGACAATGGTGTTATTGATGAGAAAGACCGTACCTATTTAGGTAATCCCGAACCAAAGTTCTCTTACGGTTTTAATAACTCTTTTTCTTATAAAGGCTTTGATCTGAATGTTTTCATCAATGGTGTATACGGTAATAAAGTGGTGAATATGTTGCGTAAAGAATTTACCAATCCGATGAATAACAGTGGCATGCTGAAAGAGGCTGTTAATATTGCCCGTGTGGAACTGATTGATCCGTCACAGCCGGCGACACTTTCCAATGTCTATGTTTCGAATGCCGGTTCTGCACAAGTGCAGCGCATCACTGCTGCCAATGCCAATGATAACAACCGTATGAGCAGCCGCTTTGTGGAAGACGGTTCATATCTTCGTATCAAGAATATTTCGTTAGGTTATACTTTCCCTAAAAAGTGGATAAGTAAGCTCAATATTGATAATCTGCGGGTGTATATGAATATCCAGAATGCATTCACCTTTACAAAGTACAAAGGATATGATCCAGAAGTGGGTGCTTACAATTATGACGTGTTGACGCGTGGTATCGATAATGCCCGTTATCCTTCACAACGGATTTATACTTTCGGACTTAACCTTAGTTTCTAACCAGACAAATAACGAGAACATTTATGAAAAGGAAATTATTAGCAATAGCAACTACCGCACTGCTGCTTGTAGCATGTAGTGACAGTTTTCTGGACAGAGCACCAGAGGGAAGCTATGTAGACGCTACGTTCTATACTTCCGATGAAGCGTTGGAAGCAGCCACTGCTCCACTTTACAATCGGGCATGGTTTGATTACAATCAACGTTCCATAGTTCCTATCGGTAGCGGGCGTGCCAATGATATGTACAGCCCGTGGAACTATCCGCAGTTTGTTACTTTCCAAGTGACAGCATTAGACGAAAATCTATCGGGTGCATGGAGCGGATTTTACTCGGTAGTAACGATGGCTAACTCTGTAATCAATGCGGTAGAGACACAGACACAGGGTAGTGTGAGCGAAGCGGCCAAGACAAAAGCAATTGCGGAAGCCCGGCTGATGCGTGCATGTGCATATTTCTATATGTTGCGTATTTGGGGGCCGGTGATTCTCATAGAAGACAATCAGAAATTAGTTGACAATCCCGTTCGTCCACTCAATCGGGAAGAGGATGTGTTCCAGTTTATTATCAACGACCTGAACTATGCCGTTACTCATCTGCCGGAACAGAACGATAAAGGACGAGCTACGTCGTGGGCAGCAAAAGGAATATTGGCAAAGGTTTATCTGGCACGTTCGGGATGGAACAACGGTGGTACACGCAATGAAGATGATTTGGAACTTGCCCGCCAATACGCCGGTGATGTTTGCGAAAATAGCGGGCTGGGTCTGATGACAAACTACGAAGATCTATTCAAGTATAAGAATAATAACAATCAGGAATCCCTACTCGCCATGCAGTGGGTGCCATTGGGTGAGTGGTACGAATGTAATACGCTGCTGTCCGATTTGGCATTCTCTACCGAAGTGACGGGGGGTGTCAATTGCTGGAGCAGCTATAATGGAAGTATTGATATGTTGCAGCAGTACGAGCTGGCAGATACGTTGCGCCGGAACGCTACCTTCTTTACTAAAGGTTCTTATTATTCTTACATTGCCATGAAGGATGGAGGCTATACTTATGAGGGCACTGCTTCTCCTATCAAAAAAGGTGTTCCGGGAGGGCCGGATGATGATAATGATGGCAAAGTAAAACAAATGAACTCACCGCTTAATACCTATATCTTGCGTTTGGCAGATGTCTACCTGACATATGCGGAGGCTTGTTTGGGTAACAACTCTGCGTTGAGTGACGGACGCGGACTTTACTTTTTCAATCTGGTACGCGAGCGTGCAAAGGTTAACAAGAAATCTTCCATAACACTGGACGATATTATCCGCGAACGGCGTGTTGAGTTTGGCATGGAGTATTCAAACTGGTATGATATGGTGACTTGGTTCCGCTATTTGCCGGACAAGATGCTCAACTACTTTAATAATCAGTGGCGGGGATACCGGGCAGATGCTATTATCAAGGATGAGGATGGAAAGTTGCATTTCGGGAAATATGATACGGACGGAACTACCTTCCTTGAAGGTCCTGAAAATTACACGGCTCCGGAGTTTACTATCAACATTGAAGCAGAGGATATCTTCTTACCTTATCCGGAGTCTGATGTAATCCAGAATCCATTGCTGAACGAACCACCGGTTCCTTATACGTTTAACGAATAAATCAGACGAACTTATGAAATCAATATATAAGTATACAGATGCGCGGCTACTCTTGTTGTTTTGGCTGTTTCTGCCATTACTCGCGCTTATTTCTTGTCAGAACGACGATGACAGTATTCCTGTGATTCATTATATCCGGGTGACCGACCCTACCCGTGCAGACAGTACTTTCACCGATGTGAGTCCCGGTACGATGATTGTTGTGGTGGGAGAGCATCTGGGCGGTACGCAGAAAATATTTATCAATGATCAGGAGGTAAGTTTCAACCGAAACTATGTGACTTCTACTAATATCATACTGACGGTTCCCAATGAGCTGGAATTGACAGGGCAAAATCCCGAATTGAAAGGTGAAATTCGCTTGGAGACTGATCATGGAATAGCGACCTACAATATGCACGTGCTTTCGCCTGCACCTTACATCACCCGTATTTCCGCGACCTATCCTATTAAGCCGGGAGATCAGATGACTGTGATAGGCGGTAACTTTTACGAGGTACAGGCTGTTTATCTTTCTACAGAACAACCGGCAAAGGATGGAACACGCCCTGTTGACGTTCAGGAGATAACAAACTATGAAGTAAATAACAAATATAGTCAAATTACTCTGACAGCTCCGGCAAATCTGCTTGAAGAGGGATATCTTGTGGTAGAGTGCTATACGAGTAGTGCGGTTACAGAGTTCAAGAAGAATGGTCCGAGACCGGTTGTTACTGCTGTCAGTTCGACAATGCCGGTTGTAGGAAGTACGGTTACTATCACCGGACAGAACTTTATTAAGATATCACGTGTGAATATTAACGGTGAGTTCGACATTCCAGTGGAGGATATCACAACCTCAAACACTTTTGATGAGATTAGTTTTGTATTGCCACAGGCTCCTACCCAGTCCGGTCATATTTCTGTGACTGCGATTGGAGGAACGGTAGAATCTGCAGAAATATTCTATCCTTTAGAAAATGTGATACTGAACTACGATGGAATCGGTAGTCATGTTTGGGGCGATTGCAGTTTTGTAGTAGCAGACGGCTCATCGGCTCCTTATGTTTCTAATGGAACTTGTCTAGGCATTACTGGAACAGTGAGTGCATACAACTATTGGTGGAAACAAAGTTATTCCAACGCTCAATGGGTAGGTACAAGTATCATTCCGGGAAATACACCGATCAGTGACTTGAAATTACAGTTTGAATGTTTTGTGAAAGAAGTCTTTACCGGGCCTGTTTTCCAGATTGCAATGTGCGAAAACTTCGATGCTGCATTAAATGGCTATGTTCCGGTGAGCTCTTTTACAGGAGAAACGGAGACTGGAAAATGGATGCAATGTTCTGTATCTTTATCTTCTGTTGTCGCGGATGCTACATATCAAGAGTTCTTGAACAGGAATTCTGCTCACATAGGTGTATATGCAACAAATCCTGGTGGTAGTGAAGCTACTATAGAAGTTTATTTCGATAACTTCCGTATCGTGAAGAAATAATGATTTAAATGAAGCAGGAGAAGGTAAACGATTCGTTCTACCCTCTCCTGTATTTTTAGTAAACTATGAGAAAGAATATTATTTATTTCGTCGTTTTTTCAATGGCAATAGTGGCAAGTGTGGCATGTCATACACAGGAACTTCAGATGCAGGATAGAATAGCGAATGGTAGTTCTACCCCCGTGATAATCATGCCGGAAGTCTCCCCAAAATTGTTGTCGGGAGATGCCAATCCACTGCTTGATTTTATATTTACTGCAGATCCTACAGCAGTAGAGTACGAAGGAAGACTTTATGTGTATGGCACAAATGATCATCAACAGTATGAAGCAGTAGGAGGGAACGGCAAAAATTCTTACGAATACATTAAATCGTTGGTGATGATGTCTACCAATGATATGGTAAACTGGACGTATCATGGACTGATTCGGACAGATAGTATCGCACCATGGATTAAAGCATCATGGGCGCCTTCTGTCGTGAGTCGTAAAGAAGGCGATGGTAAAACGCATTTCTATCTTTATTTCTCTAATAATGGAGATGGCAGTGCTGTATTGACAGCTACCTCGCCCGTAGGTCCGTGGGAAAGCCCTTTGAACCGCAGTGTGATAGATATACAGTCACCGGGCATCGGAGACTGTAAAGCCGCCTTCGATCCTGGAGCCGTTATCGACGAAGAAGGGACGGGGTGGCTTGCTGTGGGAGGCGGATGCGCACGTATCATACGTTTAGGAAAGGATATGATCAGTATAGACAGTCCGATAGTGCCGATTAATGCACCGCATCATTTCGAAGCCAATGAACTCAACTTTATTAATGGAACTTATGTATATACTTATAATATCGACTGGCAAAACTTTGATGATTGGTCACTACCAACAGAGAAACCGACCATCTGCTGTATGAGTTATATGACAAGTAAAACTCCGCTTGAGAGTGATAGTTGGCAATATCAGCATAATTATATGAAAAATCCCGGTGAATATGGGTTCGAGTTTGGAAACAATCACACGCACCTACACAAATATGGCGGGAAATGGTATGTGTTCTATCACACGATGAGCCTGCAGCGCAGTTTCAATACAACAGGAGGCTTCCGAAATATATGTGTAGACGAGATTGAAATAGACGAGGGAAATGTGAACATACACATGGGAAAACAAACCCTGAAAGGTGTCTCGCAGATAAAAGTACTCAATCCATTTATGCTCCAACAAGCTGAAACAACGGCTGCTACACAAGGTGTTAAGTTCTTGAATGGAAAAGATGTAGGCGATATGTATGCAGTGACTGTACCGGGCATGGAAGGTATTTTATCTGTCAGAGGTGTGGAATTCTGTAAGGCTCCCTCACGTCTGGAGGTGCAAGCCGCAGGAGATGGTATCATTGAAGTACACCGTAATACTCCGGATGGAGAAATGATGGCTGCCATTCAGATAAATACCCCCAATATGAAACTCCTGAAAACTAAGATTCAGACACAATTTGAATGTACAACAGATCTCTGCTTTGTATTGAAAGGGGAAAATATTGTTTTTGACCAATGGCAGTTTAAATGAAACTGTTTACCAAGAGTTTGTTAATAGTGGGACTTTTCATGAACTGAATGTGTATGAAAATAATAAAATATATTGCTCTGTTGGGGATGTTGAGTGGATTGGCGGTTGCATGTACCCCTTCAACAAGTGTGATATCAAACGACGTTGTTCGATTGAATCAGTTGGGCTATTACCCCAATCAGGAGAAAATAGCTGTGATAGACAGCGGAAAGGTTGAAGAGTTTGTAATATTAGATGCTGTTTCCGGCGAACAAGTGTTTGCCGGAAAATCTTTATATACAGCAAAATCTGCATGGTCGGATAAAACAAGAACAACACTGGATTTTAGTGCAATAACAACTCCGGGGGAATATATTCTAAAAGTGAACGGAGCATCGGTTGCTTTTCCTGTAAAGGACAGTGTATTATCTCCTTTGGCTGATGCGGCTTTGAAGTCTTTTTATTATCAACGTACCGCAATACCAATCGAGGAACAGTATGCAGGGCAGTGGAACAGACCGGCCGGACATCCGGATAATCACGTATTAATACATGCTAGTGCTGCTTCTCCCGGCCGTCCTTCGGGAACGATTGTCTCTTCTTCCAAAGGCTGGTATGATGCTGGAGATTATAATAAGTATATTGTGAATTCGGGCTATTCGATAGGTCTGATGCAGTCTATTTATCAGCTGTTTCCGGATTACTTCTCACGGCAAAAGATAAATATTCCGGAGAGCGATAATCACACTCCCGACTTACTGGACGAAATGCATTATAACTTGGATTGGATGTTAACAATGCAAGATCCCGCAGATGGAGGAGTGTATCACAAACTGACCACTCCCTTTTTTGAAGGCTTTGTGAAACCTGTCGATTGTAAACAACAGCGTTATATTGTGCAGAAATCGGTCACTGCTGCCTTAGACTTTGCTGCTGTCATGGCACAGGCTTCCCGTCTGTTTGCCTCTTATGAGAAAGATTATCCGGGATTTTCCAAACGTGCTCTGCTGGCTGCGGAGAAGGCTTATGCTTGGGCGGAAAAACATCCGGAGGACTATTATAATCAGAACCTGCTTAATCAGAAGTTTCAACCGGAGATAGCTACGGGAGAATACGGTGACACACATGCAGACGATGAATTTTTCTGGGCGGCAACCGAACTCTATTTTTCAACCGGAAAAGAGATATACCGGGAAGAAGCAATAAAAAAGGCTCCCAAAGTATACACAGCTCCGGGATGGGGTAACACGTTTGCACTAGGCATATTTGCATGGCTTCAGCCGGACAGAAAATTGAATGAAGCCGATTGTCGTTTTGCCGGTTCATTGAAAACTGAACTTTTGAAATATGCTGATAAAGTAATACAAGGAGCCGAACAGACTCCATTTCATGCCCCTTATGGTAATGATGCCAAAGACTTCTTTTGGGGATGTCTTGCAGAGAAATGTCTTAATCAGGGTGTATCATTGATGTATGCTTATATTCTGACTGACAAAGAAACGTATTTGACTAATGCCTACAGAAATATGGATTATATATTGGGGCGAAACGCGACAGGTTTCTGCTATGTAACGGGACTTGGAACAAAAAGCCCGGAGCATCCGCATCATCGCCTTTCTGCATCGGATGATATAAAGGCTCCTATTCCGGGATTTCTTGTCGGAGGACCTAATCCGGGGCAACAAGACAAGGCATTTTATCCTACGGCCAGTCCGGATGAATCGTATGTGGATACGGAAGATTCTTATGCTTCCAATGAAGTGGCAATTAATTGGAATGCCGCTTTGGTGGCATTATCCTCTTCATTAGATGCGCTTGCTGTTGATTCTGTCAAATAATCCGCAGGCTCTTTTTCTTGGCTGTTTGATAATATTTTATTTCCTTTGTACAAATCTGAAAAACATGATAAGAAAGAGCCTTTTATTGTTAGCTTTACTTTTTACTTCATGGATTGTGCAAGCACAATCCTATTTATTCAAGCATCTGGAAGTGTCGGACGGATTGTCTAATAATTCTGTAAATACTATTTATAAGGATCGTGACGGATTCATGTGGTTTGGCACGACTACCGGATTGAATCGTTATGATGGATATACTTTTAAGGTTTACCAGCATGCCGAGAACGAGCCGGGGTCTTTGCCGGATAATTATATCACTGATATTGTAGAAATGCCTGATGGACGGTTTTGGATAAATACTGCCCGGGGATATGTATTGTTTGACAAGGAACGGGATTGCTTCATCACTGATGTTACCGGATTTATGAAGACTCTCGAATCATGGGGAGTTCCGGAACAGGTTTTTGTAGACCGGGAAGGGAATACCTGGCTTAGTGTGGCAGGTGAGGGATGTTACCGTTACAAGGAAGGCGGAAAAAGACTTTTCTTCTCGTACATGGAACATTCGTTACCAGAATATGGAGTAACACAAATGGCAGAATGTAGTGACGGGATCTTGTTGATTTATAATACAGGACTACTTGTTTGCCTGGATCGTTCCACATTAGCAGTAAAATGGCAGTCTGATGAAATCAAAAAATATATTCCGGAAGGGAAGAAGATAGAGCTTTCGCTCTTTGTAGACAGAGACAATTGTATCTGGGCATATAGTCTTATGGGAATCTGGGTGTATGACTGCGGAACAAAAAGTTGGCGGACAGACTTGACTGGTATTTGGTCGTCACGTCCGGACGTAATCATTCATACGGTGGCACAGGATATAGAAGGCAGAATCTGGGTTGGAAAGGATTATGACGGTATAGATGTGCTTGAGAAAGAAACTGGAAAAGTGACTTCTCTTGTTGCCCATGATGACAATGGACGGAGTTTGCCTCATAATACAATTTATGACTTATATGCTGATAGAGATGGTATCATGTGGGTGGGAACTTATAAGAAAGGAGTATCTTATTATAGTGAAAGTATCTTTAAGTTCAATATGTATGAATGGGGAGATATTACCTGCATAGAGCAGGCAGATGAAAATAAATTGTGGCTGGGAACGAATGACCATGGGATTCTTTTGTGGAACCGTTCAACAGGAAAGGCGGAACCTTTCTGGAGAGATGCCGAAGGACAGTTGCCGAATCCGGTTGTGTCTATGCTAAAGTCAAAAGACGGCAAATTATGGGTCGGAACATTTAATGGAGGGCTGTATTGTATGAATGGTTCCCAGGTACGTTCTTATAAGGAGGGTGCCGGAAATGCTCTGGCAAGTAATAATGTCTGGGCATTGGTGGAAGATGATAAGGGGAGAATCTGGATTGCTTCCTTAGGAGGTGGTTTACAATGTTTGGAACCGTTGTCCGGTACTTTTGAGACTTATACGAGTAATAACTCGGCTCTGCTGGAAAATAATGTTACCTCTTTGTGTTGGGGAGATGATAATACATTGTTTTTTGGAACTGCCAGTCAGGGAGTAGGCATGATGGATATGCGTACTCGTGAAATAAAAAAAGTTCAAGGTCAGAGCGGTAGCATGAAAATGTCGAACGATGCGGTTAATCATGTGTACAAGGATAGCCGGGGACTGATATGGATTGCTACACGTGAGGGATTGAACGTATATGATGTAAGACGCCATCTGTTTCTTGATTTATCTCCTGTTGCAGAGGCCAAAGGAAGTTTTATGGGGCACTTGCAAAAACCTGTGTTTAGCCAAATATCTTTGAGAGTCTGAATA
>DXOJ01000207.1 GCA_019412865.1 Bacteroides sp.
ACAGACGATTTTTGTGAAAGAAGACTTGAAGGGCCCTTCACACGCCGTGTCTTTAGGAGTTTTTGTAGATGAAGCATTGTCGTTCATAGACAGTCATGCCATCCCTTTGGATGCCGTTGCAGTGAGTTGCGGACCGGGTTCGTACACCGGACTCCGAATCGGGGTTTCTATGGCGAAAGGAATTTGTTACGGGCGCAATATCCCCTTGATCGGTATCCCGACGCTGGAAGTATTGAGTGTTCCGGTGCTGTTGTATCACGACTTGCCCGAAAACGCTTTGCTTTGTCCGATGATCGACGCCCGCCGCATGGAAGTATATGCAGCCGTCTATGACCGTCGTCTACAAGTGAAACGTACAGTTGCCGCCGACATCGTAGATGAGAACTCTTACCTGGAGTTCCTGAACGAACAACCGGTTTATTTCTTTGGAAACGGAGCCGACAAATGCCGCGAACAGATCACGCATCCGAACGCACATTTTATCGACAATATCCATCCGTTGGCTAAAATGATGTTCCCACTGGCAGAAAAAGCAGTGGCCGATGAAGACTATAAAGACGTGGCTTACTTCGAACCTTTCTACCTGAAAGAATTCGTTGCCTCCATGCCGAAAAAGCTTCTTTAATTTTTTAATTTTTAATTCTCAATTTTAATTTAACAAATGCAATACAATACTCAACAGAAAAGAATGCCGCTTCCCGAATACGGACGTAGCATCCAGAACATGGTAGATTATGCGTTGACCATTCAGGATCGTGCAGAACGTCAGCGTTGTGCCAACACCATCATCAACATTATGGGAAATATGTTCCCCCATTTGCGTGATGTACCCGATTTCAAGCACAAGCTTTGGGACCACCTGGCTATCATGTCCGGTTTTGAGCTGGATATTGACTATCCGTATGAAATCATCCGCAAGGACAATCTGGTGACCCGCCCGGACCATATCCCCTACTCCACTGCCCGTATGCGTTACCGTCACTACGGACATACGCTGGAAGTACTGATAAAAAAAGCGATCGAATTCCCTGAAGGAAACGAAAAGAGAAACCTGATTGCCCTTATCTGCAACCACATGAAAAAGGATTACCTGGCATGGAACAAAGATACAGTGGACGACAAAAAGATTGCCGAAGACCTGTACGAACTGTCCAACGGGGAACTCCAAATGACCGACGATATCGTCCGGCTGATGGCAGAACGCCTGAATCAGAACTACCGTCCGAAGACGAACTATACCAACAATCGTCAAAACAATAAAAGAAGATACTAAACACTTTATACTTAATACTAAAAAAATTAATGGCTTCATTTGTAATTGAAGGAGGACATCGGCTTAGCGGAGAAATCCACCCGCAAGGAGCTAAAAACGAAGTTTTGCAGATAATCTGTGCCACGTTGCTGACCGCAGAGGAAGTGACGGTGAACAATATACCTGACATTCTTGATGTCAACAACCTGATTCAGCTCTTGCGGGAGATGGGAGTGACGGTTGCAAAGAAAGGCATTGATTCTTATAGTTTTAAAGCAGAAAATGTAGACCTGGCTTATTTGGAAAGCGATGAATTCCTAAAGAAATGTTCCAGTCTGCGAGGCTCTGTGATGCTTATAGGTCCCATGGTGGCACGTTTCGGCAAGGCATTGATTTCCAAGCCGGGAGGAGATAAAATCGGTCGCCGCCGTCTGGACACTCACTTTGTAGGTATTCAGAATTTAGGGGCCGACTTCCGCTACGACGAAGAGCGGGGTATCTACGAAATAACGGCCGACAGACTTCAGGGAAGCTATATGTTACTGGACGAAGCATCTGTCACCGGAACAGCCAACATCGTCATGGCAGCCGTACTTGCCAAAGGTACGACCACCATTTACAATGCCGCCTGCGAACCCTACGTGCAACAACTCTGCCGGTTACTCAACCGGATGGGAGCCAAAATCAGCGGTATCGCATCCAACCTGCTCACCATCGAAGGCGTGGAAGAACTGCACGGCACGCAACACACCGTACTGCCCGACATGATTGAAGTGGGCAGCTTCATCGGCATGGCGGCAATGACGAAAAGCGAAATTACCATCAAGAATGTTTCTTACGAAAATCTTGGAATCATCCCCGAGAGCTTCCGCCGTCTGGGCATCAAGCTCGAACAAAGAGGAGACGATATTTACGTTCCCGCACAGGAAACATACCAGATAGAATCATTTATCGACGGCTCCATCATGACGATAGCCGACGCCACCTGGCCGGGACTGACTCCCGACTTGCTAAGTGTGATGCTCGTTGTAGCCACACAAGCCAAAGGCAGCGTACTGATCCATCAGAAGATGTTCGAAAGCCGCCTGTTCTTTGTGGACAAACTGATTGCTGTCTCTTATACACATCTCCGAGCCC
>DXOJ01000208.1:0-6236 GCA_019412865.1 Bacteroides sp.
CGTCTTTGATTTTTTTCTTGTCGGTACACTTTGAAAGGAAAGCGTTCAGGTAGTGGTCATTCAGCTTGCGCATGACCTCCAACGTAGACTCAATATCAGCGACTTTTCCGCATGCGCCCCCGCTGACTTGGTGAATCATAAAAAGTCCGTTAGCGGGCATGGAAAATGATGTACAGTTAATAGCGACGTATGTTGCCGCACTAGCTACCAGTGCACCACCTTCACCTGTAATTTTGCCGGGAAACCTCTTGATCACGTTCACGATCTCATTAGCTTCGAAGCATTCACCACCGGGAGAATTGATATAGATGTGCACGTCTTTGATTCCTGATTTTATCAGTTGCTCAACCTTAGAAGTGAATTCCGCTTCCGTCTCCCTCCATTTTGATATCGTGCCTTTGAGTTCAATCCGGGCACGTCCGTTTTCCGCTGTTGCAGTCAGATTCATTTTCGCGATATTTAAAATTCATGCTGCAAAATTGGAAAAGGAAAGGCGGGTACGGAAAAAGCGTTTTCAAGTTGGAAAAAAAACAGTGTTAACAAGGACGTATTTTTTCCAACTTGGAAAGAATACGTTCCAACATGAAAAGCCATTTTCCACAGGTGGTGTTGAAATCTGACCTTTGCTTGCGTAAAAGAAAGGAAGCGATATGCCAAGCAAAGAGTACTACCGTAAATTAAAGAAGGAAGCGCACGACCTTTATGTAAGGGATGGAATGATGTGCAAGGAGATTTCCGAACGTATCAACGTGTCGGAAAGGTCTGTGTCTAATTGGATCAATGAAAATGACGCACTTTGGAAAAAAGAACGGCAGGCATCTGTTATTTCGTCACAAAAACAGGGTGACAACCTGAAGCAGATTATCAACATTCTTGCGGATCAAAAACTGGAACTGTTGCGCATGATTGACGAAGCCATTGCAGAAGGTGAGAGTGACAAGGTGCTGGAACTGCGGAAACAAGCGGCTACGCTTGATAACAGCGTGGCGCAATGGGGTAACCAGCTCAAAGAGGTAGACAAAAAGAACCGGATAACACTGGCTATATACATTGATGTAATGGGCAGGATATTCGATGCGATGAAGGCATACAATGCCGAACTTTACTTCAAAACACTGGACTTTCAGGAGAACCACCTTTATGAAGCCGCAAAAATGTTAGGATAATGAAAGTCGAAGATAGCAAAGCCCTCAAAGAGTATCAGGAGAAGCTAAAGCGTGCGCGGTGCACAGGCAACTTGATTGATCCGGACGAATCACTGACAGTTCGGATGAACCGCATACAGCGTGCAAAAAGTGATGTCAAATACCTTGTCGAGACTTATCTTCCCCATTATGCAACCGCAGACTGTGCGGACTTTCAGATCGCGCATGCCAACAAGGTAATGAACGATCCTATTTACAAAGGCTATGCGGAATGGGGACGCGGACTTGCAAAATCGGTATGGAACGACGTGATTATTCCTTTATGGCTATGGATCAATGGTGAGACACATTATATGTGTATCGTTTCCGATACGTTTGATCGCGCGTGTGACTTGTTGGAAGATATACGCGCGGAGTTCGAAGCAAACGAGTTACTGAAGCATGACTTTGGCGAACAGTATAATCCCGGATATTGGGAGAAGGGAAACTTCGTGACGATGAACGGGTTTATTTGTAAGGCGTTCGGTGCGAAGCAAAAGGTTCGTGGACTCCGTAAGGGTGCACATCGTCCTGACTTGTGGGTGGTTGACGACTTGGAGACACCACAGACAATCAAAAATAACCGGATGCAGGATGATTATGCGGACTGGATAGAAGCGGACGTACTGGCAACCATGACGGGAAAACGCAGGCGTCTGATAGGTGCAAACAACCGCTTTGCGTCCCGTATGGTACAAACTATTCTTAAACAACGGCATCCCGATTGGGACTGGCATTTGGTGAAAGCCTACGACCCGGTAACGTATGAACCTGCGTGGAAGTCAATGTATTCCGCACAGTTCTATCGGCAACAGGAAAAGGATATGGGTATTCTTGCGGCACATGCGGAGTACAATCATGTTCCACTTGTCAAGGGTAAAATATTCAAGCCCGAAATGGTGAAGTGGGGAAAGCTCCCTGACCTGCACATAATGAATGCGATTGTAGCACATTGGGACATTGCGTATGCCGGAACAGATACGAGTGACTTTAATGCCTGTAAGATTTGGGGACGGCACAAGAACGATTTTTGGCTGATAGACGGATTCGTAAAGCAGTCAAAGATGAAACTCTGCGTACAGTGGATGTGCATGAAGCAGGCTGAATTCAAGGCAAAGGACATTATTTGCTTTTGGCAGTATGAATCCCAATTTTGGAACGATGAAGTGAAACGTATCATAGGGGAAGCCGAAACGGAGACAGGTGTAGAGCTGAACTTAGTCCCGGTACAGACTCCCAAAACAACAAATAAGGTACTTCGCATGATAAGCATGCATCCATATTATCAAAATTCCCGGATGCATGTCAACGAGGAACTGAAAGCAAACCCGGACATTGCTGTCGGTTTAAAGCAATTATATGCTGTCGAACCCGGCATGACAGAACATGACGATAGCCCTGACGCTGACGAACAGGCTGTGAAAAAGCTGGAGATATACACTGACACTCCACAATCGGAAGACGAACCCGCGACACGACCGTGGAAAGCGGGACGATATAAACGTAAATACACTTGGTAACTATGAAGTATATCAACATGGATGACCTGACAACCGTCATACAAAATCGGTTGCTGGTTGAAAGTATCGAAAAAGATGAAGAAGTCTTGGATGGAATTGAAGACCTTGTCATCAGTGAAGTATCTGCTTACATAAGCGGTCGTTATGACGTGAAAAAGATATTCGGTGTTCCTCCGATACGGACAGGGTTATTAATCCGGATAATATCCTGTATTACCGCCTTTCGTGCAGTAAGCCGGAATGCAGCCCGCAAAACGGGAAATAACCCGTTATCAGATATGAGCGACTGGGCTGACCTTATGCTTGCCAAGTTACGTGACGGGATCATGTCGCTTCCTCCTGAAATTCCTTTGATAACGGACGAGGAAGGTAATGTAGAATCTCCCATTCTGTTTGGTCACACACGGAACAATGGATGGTTTCTTTAAATAGTTTTTAAACCGCTTTTAAAAGGTATGTTATGTATAAGAAGTTAAGAGAAATATTCAGCTGGTTTCAGCAGAAAGCCATTCGTCGAATGAGTCTGAAAAATGTACTTAATGAGTATTATTTTCGGATGGATAGCAGTGGGACACAATCTTCGTCAGGTGCTGCTTATAAACGACAGGCTATCGTCTACCGGGAAAAGACCATTGATGACTGGATCATGGCGGTAACTTCGGCAACCGATCCGGATGATCCCCGACGTGGCTTATTATATCGGTTCTACCAATCGTTGTACAATGACGAGCATTTACAAACGACGATTGACAATCGTGTATTACCTGTACAACAGGCGGAGTTCAACCTTGTAGATGACAATGATAATGAGGACGAGGAAGCGAAGAAGCTGCTGGATCGTCCGTGGTATCACCAATTAATCCGGATATGTTTTTTACACCAGATGCAGGGAGTCTCACTTGCCGACATTTCCCACCTTGATGAAAACTTGGAAATCAGCCATGTGGAAGAAGTTCCCATGTCCAACTATATCCCGCAACAGATGATAATCGTCAAGGAAGAGTCAGACAAAACCGGATGGTCATATAAGGACGGAGCACTTGAACCGTATTACGTTCAGTTCGGGAATGCGTGGGCTTTGGGTATGTTGAATGAGCTGGCAATTATCATGCTTGCCAAAAAACTGGGCTTAGGCTCGTGGATGAATTACATTGAGAAATACGGCATTCCGCCCGTCTTCGTTACTTCAGACAGACAGGATAAAAAACGTTTGGACGAATTATTCGAGATGATGTTGGACTTCAGGAATAATTTCTTTGCAGTGTTGTCCGGAAATGAAAAGGTCGAGTATGGGAAAGAAGCCGGAGGAAACACGACTGATGCCTTTTTACCATTAGAAGAACGATGTGACAATCAAATCAGTAAGCGTTTGCTTGGTCAAACAGGTACGACCGAGAATGGAGCGTGGGAAGGGACGGCAGAAGTACATGAACGTGTTGAAAAGTCACGGCACGAATATGACAAGATGCTTTTCCAGTTCTATTTCAATTATATTATTATCCCTAAGCTGGTAAAGATAAGCCCGGTATATAAACCGCTTGAAAGGCTGAAATTAAAGTGGGACGATACAGAAAGTTTGTCTATTACGGAATATATCGAGGCGATTAACAAACTGGCTTATACCTTTGAATTTGACCACGAAGAGGTCGCAAAGAAAACGGGACTTCCGATCATTGGTCAAAAGAAAAATCCCGGTGGTGAGCAGCAGGGAGGAGCACTACCGAATCAGCCCAAAACAGACCCTCAAAAAAAAAAGACCGAACCGGACGATGAAGCGGTAACGTCACCCGTCATGGAAGCCGGGGAGTATGATTTCAGCGGCATCATCGGCAGGGTGATGAAACAAGTTTATGAGCGCAAGGTCAAAACGGGAGATATCGACGAGGAATTATTCAGGAAGACATACGAGGAACTGAATAAGAAGGCGGCTGAAGGATGGGGGAAAGATGACTATGATGATCCGGAACAGGCGGAAGAACCTCAACGGATACGTGACAACTTGTTCAAGTTCTCCGGAGCGAAGACGTATCAGGAAATTAAGGAGATGAATGACGCTCTTTATGACGAGAAAGGCAAAAAACGATCTTATCAGGACTTTCGGGAAAAGGTAATGGCAATTCATAAAGACTATAATGAAAATTACCTTCGTACAGAATTTGAAACGGCAGAAACAAGTGGCAGGCGCGCCAGTGAATGGCAGGAATTCAAAGAGAATGCGGATATCATGCCTAATTTGAAATACGTGACTGCAGGAGATGAACGGGTAAGAGAGTCACATAAGATACTGGATGGTGTCATAAAACCTATTAACGACCCGTTTTGGCTGCAGAACTACCCGCCCAACGGGTATCGGTGCAGATGCTATGTCGAGCAAACGGACGAACCGGAAACGCCTACTACGCCTATTGTGACGATACCGGATGCCTTTGCAAATAACGTAGGTCAATCAGGTGAAATATTCACGGTCGCACATCCGTATTTTTCAATACCTGACGAATATTGGGCAAAATTCAGGAAGGAAACGGAAAGAAGCAAGTTATATGCTCCTTATCATCGTGATCCGGAGTCGAAAGTGATGATCAGCGATTTTGCCGACCCGAAAGATCTTGCAAAGAATGTCGAAAGTGCGCGTGTCATTTCAAAGGAGTTGAACATGAAGATTAAAATCCGCCCGCACATCAACGAGAACGGGATAAAGAACCCGGAATATTTGATTAACGAAAAGCTGGCAGACCTGAAGAATATTCAGGGATTAGGCGGAATTAAAAACGGGCTGGACAGCTCACGGAAACAGCAATGTGAATTTACCGTTTTCAATCTTGATGCATTTGAAAGCATTAAGCCGGAAATGATACAGAATAAACTGAATGGGATATACAAGTTATATGGGGACAAGTTCTCCGGACAGCAGATGATATTCATTTATTCAGGAAAGGCTGTGAGAGTGTCTTGGAAAGACGTGAAAGCCGACAAGGTTACTAAGCTCTTAAAAGAACTTCAGGAGTGACAGCCGAAACTGACACTCCTGAAGGGAGTTCTTGACTTTTGCGAGCCGCGAACACTGCAAATATACAATTTTATTTTGATATACAAATGGAAAGAACTGAATTACCCGATTTTTTCAAAGAATTATCCACGCTGGTAGAAGATGCGCACCGTTATGCGAAAGTTGCAGGAGTGAACTTCTTCAAGCAGAATTTTCGCAGGCAGGGGTTTCTTGACACATCACTGACACCGTGGGCAAAGAGATCGCTCACTATTGGTTCGGATCGCGGCGTGTTGATACAAAGCGGGAAGCTTCGTGACAGCATCCATGCAGTCAGTCGTGGAATAGACCGCATTACTTTTCAAACTGATCCGCTGGCATACGCCAAGATTCACAATGAAGGTGGATCTATTGTCGTAACGGAGCGAATGAAGCGTTATTTTTGGTATTTGTACATGAAGTCGACCGGAACAATGCAAAAGAAGAAAAATGGCGAAATACGGCAAAATAAAGCCAATGCACGGCTGTCTACAATGGCTTCCTTTT
>DXOJ01000208.1:6246-10743 GCA_019412865.1 Bacteroides sp.
CTTAAAAAGGTGGGCAGTAAAATAAGAATTCCGAAACGTCAATACATGGGTGAATCTGCCACATTTATGAAGCAGCTGGACGCATGGATAACATCGGAGATTGACAAACGATTCTCAAATATTTAATCAATATAATTATGATTTGGACAGACTGTTACAAAGAACTGGTTGAAATAATCCGGAATAAAGACGGGTTCCTGGCATCTATCCCGGATGAGTATGCAGAACTAAGGGAAAGGATGGAGAATACACCTGAAATAGAGCATATAGATATGTGGCATGAGCAGGTCAGTTTTCTCGATGAGGATCATCCGTTCCCGTCTCCGGCTGTATTCATTGAATTTAATACGCTGGGCATCGGGGACGAAGGTCTACTCGTTCAACGGCTTCACACACAGGTTGATTTCCGGCTGTTTTACGAAACTTTTTCAGATACCTATGAAGGTGCAAAGATGCAGGAGGAAGCCTTGTCTTTCCTCGACCTGTTGACTTTGCTGGGGATGATGTTACATGGGAAATCGGGAAAGAACTTCGGCACGCTCCGACGTACCCATGTCGGACGGGAAGAGTCGGGAGGTGCGGGAAACTTGTACCGGATCAGCTTTGAATGTGAAATTATGGATTATACCACAATGGAGCTTGCAAGCCATGCCGATATGAAAGACCGTGAAATGAAAATTAGCAATGGGGGCTTACCGGAGAAAGCGGAAGACGAAGAACCGCTGTATCATCTATGATACAACGCCTAAAAGCTAAGGCTTAGTTGACTTATATCGTCCTTTTTTGAATCAGGCTTTTTGCCCTCTTTTAATTGCTCGTAATATGATAAATTCTCCGATATATAAAAGATTCGTTTATAGATGTAGTTCTGATCGAGGAAGAACAGGTCATGACTCATACGCAAAAGAACATCCTCTAAGCGGATGCGCTTTTTATCATAAAGAAGGTAGAAAGTCTCTACCATCTTCCGGTCACGTATTTTGGTCATTTCAGGATTCCGCATAAAAAAGCATTATTATAGCGCAAATATACGGATTTCCAATGATTTGTCAAAATTGAATATAAGCCTACGGGGGAAAGGCTATAAAAAGCCCCCAGCCTGTTAGTAGTAATACCACTCACGTACTAACAAAATGCGCTGTATCGCACAGCTGAGGGCTAATACCTTCTGCTGCGATACAGCGCATTTTTGTTTCATACATGAGTGGTGCGGCAAAGATAATCAAATTTGTATTATGAAAGTCATAGAGATATTAAACTTTAATCGGGAACTCCTGAAAAAATTACAGGATGCCGGAATAAGGCTTGAAGATTGTCACTATATCGATCTTTATGCGGATTATATGGAACTGTTAGGACATGGTGAGAAAGTGTCTTATATAGTCGCAGTATTATCTGACAAATACCTTGTCAGTGAGAGAAAGGTGTATAGTCTTATCAAGCGTTTCCAAAGTGACTGCAAAACGTTTGCAGTGTAAACGGCTTCATGTATCGTGCCGAATTGACAGCCCCGGAGTACTTTTGTCCCAAACTCAAAATTATTAGTTATGGGAAAATATACGTATAAACCGCAATATGGCGTTATCGTCATTTGCACAGATGAAAAGGAGCAGCAGGCTATTTATGAACGCCTGAAAGCTGAAGGTTTAACTTTAAAGGTAGTAAGTGTATGAGAGTAGAAGTACGACACCATTGCAGCGATTTTGACAGTTATCGCGCTGCAAGGGTAAAGAGCCTTTTCAATGCGGAAAAAGGTTGTGATTGGGAAAAGGTAGCTGAATTGCCCATCGAGGACAAGGAATGGCAAATAGGTTTGATAGTCGGACCGTCAGGAAGTGGAAAAACCAGTATCGGAAGCAAAATCTTTAACGAGCCGATTTATGACCTTTACTCCGGTTGGGACAGCAATAAACCTATTATTGACTGCATCGCTCCGGACGGGGATTTTAATACAGTCACTGGAATGCTTTCGGCTGTAGGTTTGGGTGATGTTCCGGCATGGTTAAGACCTTTCAATGTACTGTCGAACGGTGAGAAATTCCGCGCTGGTTTAGCTCGCTTGGCTTGCGAACGCCCGGAGCGTGCAGTCGTTGATGAATTTACGTCCGTGATTGATCGTCAGATCGCGAAAGTGGGTGCAGCAGCATTCTCAAAAACTTGGAGACGTGGCAAAGGTAAGATTGTCCTTCTGTCCTGTCATTATGATATTATTGAATGGTTGCAGCCGGATTGGGTGTACGATACTGCGGAGGCACGCTTTTACGAGCGTGACTGTCTTCGGCAACGTCCAAAACTCGAACTTCAAATTTATAAAGTCAGGGGAAGTGTATTCCCAAGACTGTTTAAACAGCATTATTATTTAGACTTGCCGTTGCCCGTTGCTGCGGAATATTTCGTAGGTTTCATTGGGAACGAGCCTGTCTGTCATTTGGCAGTAGCTCCTCTTTTTACAGCTGGTGCGTATCGCTCGACCCGCTTGGTGGTTATGCCGGAGTGGCAGGGTATCGGTGTTGGCACTAAATTCTTAGCTGCAGTATGCGAATATCACCTGAAGGGGAATGGACGTTGCGGGAAAAAGCTACCTGTATTTTTCCACACTTCACATCCCCAGTTATGCGGAGCTTTGCGGCACTCGAAGAAATGGGTACAAACGGGAGCCAGCCTTTATGGTTCGAATAAGGCGAGAAGTGCAAGTTCAATGGCGCGTTCCATGCAAAAGAGAGGGATAACAGACCGTTGCTCTACCGGGTTCGGCGGGCATTTTCGGGCAGTACAAGCATTTAAATATGTAGGAGAATATGATAATCAAGATATTAGGAAATAAGGACTCACAGGCTTACAAAATGGCGGAAGCCTGTGTACGCGAGAAAGGTCACCGCGTTTGGAACGAAAGCACTGGAGTGTATGATCTAGCCATTGCCCCGCTTTTGACGGAAAAGGTGTCGGTGGAAGTGTTGAAAGAACCGCTTTACGGGACATTGATATTTCACCCGTCACCACTGCCGTATGGACGTGGCGCGTCTTCAATCAAATGGGCTTATAAACGGCAGGAGCCAATCACTGCCGCGACATGGTTTTGGGCAGATAACGGACTTGATACGGGTGATATATGCGAACAGGAAATAATCAAAATAGACTATTCAGCCCGTCCGCGTGATTTTTACGAGCGTGATATTCTGCCCGCTATGGAAAGAACGCTGGTACGTTGCTTGGATAACATTCAAATGGGGTATATACGGAAAATACCACAAGTGGAAAACTATTCAAGCTATGACAGGCGATTATAAACATCCATCTAAAAAGAGTATGAGTATGCTAAAAGAGGAAATTACAGGTACAACTTCCGGATATATGGTAAATGCACCACAATGGGTGACTACATCCACGCAAGCACCAGAGTTTAAGTCCTTTTATAAGACCGTCTCCGGAAATGAAGGGAATAAATGTAATTATCCGACACGTTTAGACCTTTACGGCTGTGGATGCTTTCACGACTGTTCTTATTGCTATGCAAAGTCGCTTCTTAATTTCAGGGGATTGTGGCATCCTGATAATCCGTCCGTTTCCCGGACGGACAAGGTAGAGAGGAAAATCTGTAAATTAGAGCGGGGAACAGTTGTGCGTTTGGGTGGAATGACTGACTGTTTCCAACCCTGTGAGGCTGTTTACAGGGAAACCTATAAAGCAATTCAGAACCTGAACCGACAAGGGGTACATTACCTTATCGTGACAAAGTCCTCAATGGTGGCAGATGACAGATATATCCGGTTGATGGATAGAAAACTGGCACATATACAAATATCTGTGACTTCTACGGATGACACTCTTTCACGTACATTTGAAAAGGCGTGTCTGCCATCTGCACGGATTAAAGCTATTGAGAAGTTGCAGGAGCAAGGATTTGATGTGTCTGTCAGGTTATCCCCCTTTATCCCGCAATTTATTGATTTTGGCGTTCTAAATAACATCAAATGTGATAAGATCCTAGTGGAGTTCCTGCGAGTAAGTACGTGGGTGAAGCAATGGTTTGATATTGATTATTCTGAATACACTTTGAAGCATGCCGGGTACAATCACTTGCAGCTGGAGCGGAAAATCGAATATCTAAATAAGATTTCAGGGTTCAGGGAGATTTCGGTTTGCGAGGACGTGGATAGTCATTTTCAGTACTGGAAAGAGAATGTAAACCACAGCCCGAATGATTGCTGTAATTTGAGACTATAAAGTTAAGCCGCGCAAAGATCTTTTTCTTGCGCGGCTTTTTTTCGAATAGATAATCATTTGTAGAATATGTATTTTTCTTCACAATAAATACAATGATTTTCCTTGCAATACTTCTCAACTGCCTTGCGCGTTTTAAAGTCTTTTATTTTTCCATCTTTTGATTGAATATGTTCCACGTTAAAGTCCTTGTCTATCTTTAGAGGAACAAACCTTGTTTGAGTATTAAATCGTTTCATGTTTCTAGTTATTCTTTTTCCATTAATTTTAAAATCC
>DXOJ01000209.1 GCA_019412865.1 Bacteroides sp.
CAGTCGAGCACACTATTTTTATTGTTGTCGAGTTTAATCGGACAGCAATATTTTTTTTCACTGATACGCTTGTCGATATGTGGAGCTGCAAAACAGAGTGCAAAGCCTATGTATACGGGCAACTGGTTGGGATACTGCATAATGTCGTTGACATAAGTGGCGATAAAAAATCCGGCATCCATACAAAGCCATGCCGCGATAAGTCCACGCAGGCCTTTGTTGCGTACTTTAAACATGAGTATCCAGGAGCACCAGGCAAAGAGAATGCCGTGTATGGAAAGGTAGAGTATCAGTCCCACAATTCCCGTTTCCACCCATACGCTGACTAGCCATGAGTCGGGAGGGTAGGGCATTTGCTCTCGTGAATCGAAGTTACCGGCTTTGGAGAGTCCAATGCCGTAGCCTAACGGTTTCTTTGCCATCAACTCTTTCATTCTTTGCCGGTTTTCGACACGCACCTGGTAGGAAGCGTCTTCGGACGGATGGAAAGAGGAGCGCATCTTGTGGATATATTGGTTCCCGCTTCCGATATTGGTATAACTGAAGAACACGAAAACGCTGATGGATATGAATATACCTGCCAATAACGCTTTCCAATTTTTGGCAATGACGGTTATCATCAACATTCCTCCCATGATGACTCCCATAGCTGCACGGGTTCCCGAAATCCCCATTCCGTAAAGTCCCCCGACGGCGATGCAGAGGAAGTAAATGCGTAGCCATTTGGACTCCACAAAGAAGGCGGAGATGGCAAAGACTACAGCGGACATGGCGGCATGTACTCCGTAGTTTGCTGCGTCGGAGAAGCAGGAAAAATAGCGGATACCCGACCAGATGATATGTGTACGCCATCCGCCCAGCACGTGCAGGAAATAGAGGTCTTTGGAGCTGAAACCATAGTTTTTTTGCCAGTAACCTTTTATCGTAAAGACGAGGACGAATACCGACCAGATGATTAATAGCAGCTCGATGTCTTTTTTTGTGCGGACAACGAGCGGAACAACAAAGGCGCATATTAAAGGTATCAGCGCATAAGGTGTAAGGTTGATGTTCCATGCTGCCAGCACGTTGTTGGGATTAAGAATTTCGAGAAGATAGAAGCACAACCAGATTGTGAACATATAGGTCATGATGTTTTGACCTGCTTTCCAGTTGGTTTGTTCATCATTGTTAAGTTGTATCAAACAGATAGTAGTAAATAACAAGATAATGATCATAGAGAATAACCCTACCTTGATATTTACTAACATTCCTGCTGCAACCAACACAAATTGTAAAGCAAGCAGGATATGGAAAGTCACTATCTTATTATTCGTCATCGTCTTCTTCAGTCTCTTTCGCTTTTCTACTTAGATTGAATATGATTTTTTCTGTAAGTGACAATTGGCTGAAACGATAGCTGACTCTACGTAATAAGGTATATGGCGGAAGTTGTCCGGTGAAATCTTCCACTGCCTCACGCTTGGCGTTGGTCAGGCACACACGGAACGGAACATCCGTTTTACCCATTTGTGTCGTGAGCTGTTCGCAAAGTTGTTTGTCGATGGTTTTCCATCCGCGGTCTGCCGGGCTGACCAAAATGTTGACATTAGCGTCGTGCAACAGTGCAGTCGGGATATTGCTTGACGACAATGGCGGATAGGCAACGATTAGTATGTCTTCTCCTTGCAGGGTATAAAAATCGGTAATGTTTTTTGCAAGCAGATATTGAGTAGAATCTGTGTTAAAATCTTCTCCATACGTGATGAATCTCGTATTTAACATCCGGCTTTGCATATATCCGCAGATCAGATTTCCAACGATGTCCTCACCGGAGTTTTCGCTGGTACTGAACAGGTTGATGATAAATACTCCGGGGGATTTCCGCTTTGTCAGGAAGCGGAGTATGGAGTTGCTCAATTCTTTGATGGAAAGTTGGACGTAGGTTTTGGCTAGTCCGCCATAACGGGAAGAGGAGGGGCTGGGAACGGCTCCTATTACCTTAAATCCGGTCACTCGTTTGGTTCGGTTTGCATCACGCAACGTTCTGTCAAGAATCTCGATTAATAATAATAGAGCGATGATTATCAGAAAACTACCTATGCAGGCGGCAATGACAATCTGCTTGCGGTTGGTTGAATTGGATGCAATCGGATAGGTCGGTTCATTGAGCACTTTCAATGTAGCAGAAGTCATTTCCAGATTTTTCTTTCTCAACAGGGCTTCGTTGTAGCTTTGTAACACGGTCAGGTAACTGCGTTCCGTAAAGTTGATGGAACGTTCTTTTTGCTTGATGGTGGTACCCACAGGGGCAAAAAATACATAACGGTCGTTCAATTCCTGACGGGCATTTTGTACAATTAGTAGTTCGGCCTTAGCTTTTTCAAACAACAGAGTTTGTTCCAGCCATTGGTCGATGATATTGGTCCGGCTGGCGCCCTCTTTGGTGTATTTATGACTTACGTAGGAAGTGGTTAAATCATTCAGTTCCTGTTTAAGTTCGCTCAATCGTTTTTTGTCACCTGTCAGAGATCCGGTATCTTTCTGTTTGGAGTCGCTCATCGCTTCCACTTCCGAGATTTTGCTGGTGATATTGGATGCTTCTCTTAATTTGTCCACAAATTCCATATTCTTGAGCACTTGCTTGGCATTGCTGTCCATGTGCTTCTCCAGTTCTTCGAGCATCGACTTGGTACTGTTGTATGCAAAAAGTGCATCTTGTTCCCGCAGCTCGAATTCTTTACTGATGGCCGCGATTTCTTTGGTTTCGTCCAGATAGTTGATGATACGTTTTTCTACGTTGTACTTGGTCAGGTCGTCTTCCTCCGAGTTGAGTTTTTTGCCGATACGTTTCAACTCTTCCTCAAAGTATTTGATGACTTTGTCTGTTTCTCCGTAGCGAATACGGCGGTATTCTTCCACAAATTCGTCCATCAGGATGCTTACCGTGTTGTAGGCTATGCCGGGATCGCCGGAAGTATAGCTGATGTCCAGCAAATCACTCGTGAGCCGGCGTTGCACTTTGATGTTTTTCAAAGCGTTGTAGCTATAGAAAGGGTGATTGTAGTAGAACATTTCATAGATGTAGTTACCTTTTTTCGGACGCATATATGCTTCCAGATTGGCAACTGTTTTATCTTCGCTCGATTTGTCGATCAGCTTTAATATTTCCGGTCCATGCGGACTGTTTTTTAAGTGGTTATAGGTGTAATTGTAGCTGGATGGGGTGACTCCGTCATTGTCATTGTCCGGATTTCCCTGGATAAGTACACGGGCAAATAATCGCAGGAATACTCTTTTCAGGGTGCTCTCGGCTTGCATGATACTTATCAGGTTGTCCATCGAATTTTGTACTGTCGCCCAGTCTGTGCGTTTATCGCTTTCCAAGTTGTATCCCGAGGCTACTCCGGTATAAAGTGTTGCTTTCACGTCGTATCCACCTTGCATGTGACGCGTATAGTAGAAGACGAGTAACGTGAAGATAGCGGTCCCTACCAGTATTAGCCAACGGTGGCGAAAGAGGGTCCGTATGATAGAAATGATGAAGTTCGTATCTTAGTTTTTTTATTTTCTTATGATGGGAGTACGTGAAATAACCTCAAGTATCATTAAGCTCTTTGTCAATTCAAACTTGCTATTCTCATATGCCTCACGTGCAGTTGACTGCCTTTCTTTATCTACGGCCAAGTCGGAAGAATCTATGGTTCCGTTGGCAAAATTCTTTTCAGAAATTTCATATTGCACATTAGCAAGTACCAAACTTTCACTTCTCATTTTAAGTACTCTTATCTGTGAGGTAGCCATCGCATACATCTCAATAATATTCTTCTTAATTTCGTCGTACTTCACTTCCCGTTCCAATTCTGCACTACGTAATGTGAGCCTTTGCCGGCTGATTTTACCCTTGAGGTCGAATAGGTCGTCCAATGGGATGCTCAAACCTGCGCCTACTGTGTAACCATTTTGTGCCTGAGTGGAGTAGGTAAGATATGGGGCGACTGCCACGTCCGTATAGGTGGACTCATTACCGAACATTCCGTATTGATAGCTTCCCCGTAGACTGAAGAAACCTAGAAATGACCATTTCTCTTTTTGGAGTAATTTGCGCTCGATTCTCGCCTTTACGTCCGCCATCTCATAAATGGGGCTGTTCTTGGCATTTTCGAATAAAACGGATAGTGGGGGGAGAACTATTTTACTATAATCTTCTTCACTTAGTTGAGAATAGTCAGACACTTCTTGTGCAACTACACGGGTGGTAGAGATGAACAGAAGTAATAACCCCGAAAAAAAATATATAAATTGCTTCATAAAAAAATCCTATTATTTGCTCTTGCTGTGTTATAGCTTGCGCAAATATAAGGATTAATTTCATTTATGTGCAGTCTTTTATTATCTATTTTACAATCTTTCTTGTAATTTGTGCACAATTTGTCGCGTAAATGGCGTCAAAAGGCTTCTGTCATGTTGAAGTAGAACAAATTCTGCTTGTTCACCATGTCTCTGCCGAAATCAAGGCGTACATTCATACGGGGTTGAACTTCGATACGTAATCCCAATCCGAGGTTGGGAAGCACACCTTCTATCTTGCCCGGAGTGGGGCCCATGAAACCGCATCCTCCCCAGGCCACATATCCTATATGACTTAACATCTTTTTTACCCAAGTGCTTTTGTCCGTATTTATCATCTGGCGGTATTCGGCCATCATGACATGTGAGGACTTGTCGCGAAACTGTCCCATGTAGTAACCGCGAAGATCGAAAGGAGTTCCGCTAAGTACATATTTCGTTAGGGGTACATCTCCGAATGCGTTTTTGCTTTGCACTGTCCAGGCTATCACTTTGCGGCGTCCTACTGTTTTGTATTGGCGGTAATCGATTTCCAAACGGTAAAAATTATTATCACTGCCAAACGTTTTATTATACATCATTCCCCGAAAGTCGAGGTAGGTTCCGCTATATGCATTTGCAGGAATATCGCGTGTGTCATACGTCAGCAGGAAACCAAGTCCGGAACTGAAATTTTTGTATCCGCTTTCTGTACCTCCTGCCGCTATATACGAGGATTCATTAACCATTCCGGCAGCCGGTTTGGTAATTTTATCATAGTTCAAATCGACTTGGGGACCTGCAAAAATGTTGCTTTCTCCCAGACGGAACAGGAACCAGGGGTTTACTTGGATGCCGCTATAACGGTATTCGCTGGTGTCTTCTCCACGTTCATAATCTTTATTAGTGGAATAGCCGATGCCATAAAAATTCTCGATTGTATTTTTATATGAGAAAGTTCCGAAGATACGGAAGCGGTCGCCTTTAAAAAAGAGTTGTGGTTTTGTCATCACGTTTAGCCCGCCTTTGAACATCAAGGCAATGGCCACTGGCACTACCGAACGTCGTTGGGTGGTATCACTCGGATTCATCCGAAACGTCATCAGTGCGCTACCGCCTACTAACAAACCGAAGTCCGGCGTATAACTGGGGCCACCTAATATGTTATAGTGCAAATTCCGGTTTGCCACGCGCTGGCGACGCAACTCGCGCTTGGAAAGGGCAGGAATGGTGTCTGACGGGATGCCTTCAATATCTGTAGGAGTAGTATCACTGATAGAAGTTGTAGACCTTTGCAGTTCATCGCTCTTTACTGCCGTACTGTCAGCCGCGGCTGACATCATATTGATGGATGGAAGCATCATCAATATTCCTATTATA
>DXOJ01000021.1 GCA_019412865.1 Bacteroides sp.
AGAACGATATGATTGAAACTTCTTTCGGTTTCGATACAGCTTGTAAGACTTATGCTGAAGTAATCGGTAACATCCAACGTGACTGTAACTCTGCACGTAAATACTGGCACTTCATCAAATTGATGGGTCGTTCGGCTTCTCACATTGCACTGGAATGTGCTTTGCAGGTACAGCCTAACGTATGTATCGTTTCAGAAGAAGTGGAAGCAAAAGATATGTCTTTGGATGATGTAGTGACTTACATCGCTAAAGTGGTAGCAGACCGTGCAGCACAAGGACACAACTTCGGTACAGTATTGATTCCGGAAGGACTGGTTGAGTTCATTCCTGCCATGAAACGTCTGATTGCTGAATTGAATGACTTCCTGGCTGCTAATGCTGAAGAATTCGGTCAGATTAAGAAATCTCACCAACGTGATTATATCATCCGCAAACTTTCTCCGGAAAACTCTGCTATCTATGCAAGTCTGCCGGAAGGTGTTGCCCGTCAGTTGACTTTGGATCGTGACCCGCATGGAAACGTTCAGGTATCATTGATCGAAACTGAAAAACTGTTGTCTGAAATGGTAGCTACTAAGTTGGCTGCATGGAAAGAAGAAGGCAAGTATGTTGGTAAATTTGCTGCTCAACACCACTTCTTCGGTTATGAAGGACGTTGTGCTGCTCCGTCAAACTTTGACGCTGACTATTGCTACTCTTTGGGTTACACAGCTTCTATGTTGATTGCTAACGGTAAGACTGGTTATATGTCTTCTGTACGTAACACAACAGCTCCTGCTGCTGAATGGATTGCTGGTGGTGTGCCTATTACCATGATGATGAACATGGAACGTCGTCACGGTGAAATGAAGCCGGTTATCCAGAAAGCATTGGTAAAACTGGATGGTGCTCCTTTCAAAGCATTTGCTTCACAACGCGAACGTTGGGCTATCGAAACGGATTATGTATATCCGGGTCCGATCCAATACTTCGGTCCTACAGAAGTTTGCGACCAGGCAACTAAGACTTTGCAACTGGAACAAGCTAAATAAATACACTTCAAAGTAGTTGTTAATACAACAGCTGCAATGAAGGGTTCTTTCAGGCACGGATTACGCGGATTAATACGGTTTTTAGTTATTTCTTATAACCCTGTATTCCGTGTAATCCGTGCCTATCTCTAAAAACATTGATCGTTTAAAGTAAATGCTGCAACGCAACAACCCGATGTCTGCCGTACAGAAGAAAAGAACTGTTTCCACTACCAAAAGAAAGGGAACGACTTCTTCTTCCAAGACTTCCCGTACCTCAAAAAAGGAACAGGTGAAGCATCGAACTGTGATGCCTACCTGGCTTCGTAATATTCTGGCAGTGATAATTGTCGGTTGTTTCTCCGCAGCTTTCTATTATTTCTTTATCCGTCCTTATGCTTATCGATGGAAACCTTGCCATGGCTTAAAGGAATACGGTGTCTGCATCCCTGACGGATATGATATTCATGGTATTGACATTTCTCACTATCAGGGAAAGATTGATTGGAAGAAGCTGTTGCAGAATAAAGAGACGGCTACTCCTTTGCATTTTGTCTTTATGAAGGCAACAGAAGGAGGAGATCATAACGATACTACATTTGAGGCAAACTTTGCCAATGCCCGTAATCATGGATTTATCCGTGGCGCTTATCATTTTTATATTCCGAGCACGGATGCTTTGAAACAGGCGGACTTCTTTATTCGCACGGTAAAACTGGATTCCGGCGACCTGCCTCCGGTTCTCGATGTGGAAGTGACCGGACGAAAAGAGAAAAAGGAATTACAGCAAGGCATCAAACGCTGGCTGGACCGGGTGGAATCTCATTATGGGGTGAAGCCTATTCTTTATACCTCTTATAAATTTAAAACCCGTTATCTGGACGACTCTATCTTCAATGCATACCCTTATTGGATTGCCCATTATTATGTGGACTCTGTAAGGTATCAGGGAAAATGGCACTTTTGGCAACATACGGATGTGGGAAGTGTTCCCGGTATTAAAGAAGACGTAGATTTGAATGTATTCAATGGCTCGTTAGAGGAACTTAAAAAGCTGACAATTAAGTAACGGGTATTTCTTTTCCCTACAACTTATCTCTTCTCATATTTGTTATAATCGTATTATTACTTAAAAGATACGATTATGAACTTTGATATAGCTATTATTGGTGGTGGTCCGGCCGGGTACACAGCTGCCGAACGGGCAGGGGCCAACGGATTAAAGGCCGTTCTTTTTGAGAAAAAGGCAATGGGTGGAGTATGTCTCAATGAGGGGTGTATTCCTACTAAAACTTTGTTATATTCTGCTAAAATACTGGATAGCATCAAGAGTGCTTCCAAATATGGCATTTCTGCCGAATCTCCTTCGT
>DXOJ01000210.1 GCA_019412865.1 Bacteroides sp.
CTACGGCTCCGCTTACGCCAACAATAGCTACTTTCATCTTTTTCTTTTGTTAAATTGTGAATATTGAGTTTCTCTCCTTATCCTGTCGAATAGAAAAGATTTGGCTGCAAAATTATAACAATTTAGCATATAAACATCGATTTTGAGAGAAATATTTCAGTTTTTCGGCGGATTACTCATGCTTCCGTATAGTTGGACGTGGTTATTGGAGTGAAATGACCATTAGACATTCATTGGATTCTGCAAACTTTTTTGTTCCTTTGCAGAAAATTCCTAAAAAACACAGCCTATGAACCTGTTTGATCTCAATTTAACGCTGCCGATTTCTGATCCGACCTGGGTGTTCTTTTTGGTACTAATTATCATTCTTTTTGCTCCGATGATTTTGGGGCGTCTCCATATACCTCATATTATAGGCATGATTCTGGCGGGTGTGCTGATTGGCGAACACGGCTTTCATGTGCTCGACCGCGACAGTAGTTTTGAACTGTTTGGTAAAGTAGGACTCTATTACATCATGTTCCTTGCCGGTCTTGAGATGGATATGGAGGACTTTAAGAAGAACCGGACAAAAAGTTTCGTGTTCGGCTGGCTTACCTTTCTGATTCCTATGGCGTTGGGAATATGGAGTAGTATGAGTATGCTGGGGTACGGTTTTCTCACGGCAGTACTGTTGGCAAGTATGTATGCTTCCCACACCTTAATTGCCTATCCCATTATTAGTCGTTATGGACTGTCGCGTTTGCGCAGTGTCAATATAACCATTGGTGGTACTGCTGTCACCGTCACCCTTGCTTTGATTATTCTTGCCGTCATAGGAGGCATGTTTAAGGGGACTGTCGATGGCTGGTTCTGGGTATTTCTTGTGGCAAAAGTGGCTTTCCTCGGATTCCTGATTGTATTCTTTTTCCCCCGTATCGGACGCTGGTTCTTCCGGAAGTACGATGACAGCGTGATGCAGTTTGTGTTTGTGCTGGCGATGGTTTTCCTCGGAGGAGGATTGATGGAATTTGTAGGGATGGAGGGAATTTTAGGAGCTTTTCTGGCGGGCTTGGTATTGAATCGCCTGATTCCTCATGTATCTCCTTTGATGAACCGGTTGGAATTTGTGGGAAATGCGTTGTTTATTCCCTATTTCCTGATTGGTGTCGGAATGATTATTGATGTAAGAAGCCTGTTTACCGGAGGTGAAGCATTGAAGGTAGCTGCTGTGATGACAGTGGTGGCAACCTTTAGTAAATGGCTGGCTGCCTGGATCACACAAAAGATCTATCGGATGCAGTCGAATGAACGGAGCATGATATTCGGTTTAAGCAATGCGCAGGCCGCAGCTACGCTGGCGGCAGTGTTGATCGGTCATGAAATCATAATGGAGAATGGAGAGCGGTTGCTGAATGATGATGTCTTGAACGGTACGGTAGTGATGATACTTTTCACTTGTGTCATCAGTTCTTTGGTAACCGAACGTTCGGCACGTCGTTTTGCTTTGGATGAGAATGTGCAGGCGGAAGAAGAAGCTAAAAAAGTAAATACGGAACAAATCTTGATTCCGGTGGCTAACCCGGAGACGATTGAAGATTTGATTAATCTGGCTTTAGTAATAAAGGATACCAAGCAGAAAAATGCATTGGTGGCATTGAACGTTATCAATGACAATAACAGTTCGGAGAAAAAAGAGCAGCAGGGCAAACGTAATCTGGAGAAGGCTGCCATGATTGCCGCTGCCGCTGATGTGCCTGTTACGATGGTGAGTCGTTATGATTTGAATATTGCTTCGGGGATTATCCATACGATCAAAGAGTATGAGGCTACGGATATTGTGATCGGTCTGCACCGGAAAGCAAATATTGTCGACTCTTTCTTCGGACATCTGGCCGAAAGTCTGTTGAAAGGTACGCATCGTGAAGTGATGATTGCCAAATTCCTGATGCCTGTTAATACCCTGCGTCGAATCAATATTGCCGTTCCGCCAAAGGCTGAATATGAATCGGGATTCTCTAAATGGGTGGAACACTTCTGCCGTATGGGAAGTATCCTGGGCTGTCGGGTGCATTTTTTTGCCAATGAGCGTACATTGATGCGTGTTCAGCAACTTGTGAAAAAGCGACATGCAGGTACTCCGACGGAATTCTCCATATTGGAGGAGTGGGAGGATCTCTTGCTGTTGACAGGGCAGGTGAATTATGACCATTTATTGGTAGTTATCTCTGCCCGTCGCGGATCTATCTCTTATGATCCCTCTTTTGAACGTCTCCCGGCACAATTAGGAAAATATTTCTCTAATAATAGTTTGATAATCCTGTATCCCGACCAGTTTGGCGAACCGCAGGAAATTGTGTCATTCTCCGATCCTCGTGGACATAATGAGTCTCAACATTATGAGAAGGTCGGCAAATGGTTCTATAAATGGTTAAAGAAAAACTAATGGAAAGATACGACTGGCAACAGAGAACGGAACTCCTGTTAGGAGAGGAAAAGATGGAACGCATCCGGAACGCGCACGTATTGGTCGTGGGACTGGGTGGAGTAGGTGCTTATGCCGCCGAGATGATTTGCCGTGCAGGTGTCGGGCGGATGACGATTGTAGATGCCGATACAGTGCAGCCTACTAATATGAATCGTCAGTTGCCGGCCATGCATTCCACGCTGGGGAGGACGAAAGCGGAAGTGTTGGCAGCCCGTTATAAAGATATAAATCCGGCGATTGAGCTGACTGTCCTTCCTGTTTACCTGAAGGATGAAAATATACCGGAACTGCTGGATGCCGATAAATATGATTTTATAGTAGATGCTATTGATACGATCAGTCCGAAATGCTTTCTGATTTATGAAGCGATGAAACGTCGTATAAAGATAGTTTCCAGTATGGGAGCAGGGGCGAAGAGTGACATTACTCAGGTTCGTTTTGCCGATCTTTGGGAGACGTATCATTGCGGTTTGAGTAAGGCTGTGCGAAAGCGTTTGCAGAAGATGGGAATGAAACGGAAACTTCCGGTGGTATTCAGTACGGAGCAAGCCGATCCGAAAGCGGTATTGCTGACGGAGGATGAACAGAATAAGAAATCGACATGTGGAACAGTTAGTTATATGCCGGCCGTGTTTGGGTGTTATCTGGCTGAATATGTCATTAAACGATTATAAGGCTATTATGATAAAACTAGAAGGGATTACGAAGAGTTTCGGCTCATTACAGGTGTTGAAAGGCATTGATCTGGAAATCAACAAAGGAGAAATTATTAGTATTGTAGGCCCGAGCGGTGCGGGTAAAACTACGTTATTGCAGATAATGGGCACTTTAGATGAACCGGACGCAGGTGTGGTACAGATTGACGGAACAGTGGTGAGTCGGATGAAGGAGAAAGAACTATCTGCATTTCGTAATAAGAATATTGGTTTTGTTTTCCAGTTTCACCAACTACTGCCGGAGTTCACGGCATTGGAAAATGTGATGATTCCCGCTTTAATCGCCGGGGTATCTTCGAAGGAGGCGCACGAACGCGCTATGAAGATTCTGGATTTTATGGGACTGGTTGACAGGGCTTCTCATAAACCGAATGAATTGTCGGGAGGCGAGAAACAACGGGTGGCGGTAGCGAGGGCTTTAATCAACGATCCGGCAGTTATTCTGGCAGACGAACCATCCGGTAGTCTGGATACACATAATAAAGAAGATTTACATCAACTGTTCTTCGATTTGAGAGACCGGCTGGGGCAGACTTTTGTCATTGTGACGCATGACGAGGGGCTTGCCAAAATTACGGACCGGACCGTTCATATAGTGGATGGTATGATTAAAAAAGATTAATTAGAGAACCTAATTCCTAAAAATGTATACCAAAAAGGTAGAGCCTTGCAAGTGTTCTATCTTTTAGCTATATATTTATAGTCGCTTCTCTACGGAAGTCTGTGAAGATGATAGTAGAGTGTTTGTTTTGTTTGTGTGTGATGCATTCTTGTCTGGTGTGATAGGAATGCATCTTTTTTTTATTAATTATAACAAATGTAGGGCTCTAGCCGTTCAAGATCAATAGGAGTGAACTCCTCATAGAGAGATAATTGCTTCAGACTTTTTAAGAATCCTTTCTTTTTCCGATATTCTATGATAACCTTTGCTTGGTAGTAGTTTATGTATGGATGATGCATCATTCGTTCCATACCGGCTTTATTTACATTGATGCGGCGTGTCTGATGGGTGTCAATGGAAAACCACGGACGGAGTTTCTCTGCCTTTAGATGAATCTCCTGTAACTGCTCTATTCGGAAAAAGCCTCCCAGCCGTTCGCGGTAATTCACAATCATCCGGGCAATGCTGCTTCCGATTCCCGGAATCTTCTTCAGTTCGGTGGTATCTGCGGAGTTGAGGCTGATGATAGTTCCCGGGAGATATTTCACAAGGGTGTCCCGTTGTATGCTTGGTGTGGTTAACAATCGTACCGTGTCTTTATTTGTCGAACTGAAATCTTCTGTAATTTGTATATAAGGACGAAGAGTCTGGTATTGTTCTTCCGTGAGTCCATATATCTTTCGGAAATCTTCTGGGTGGCGGAATTTACCTTGTTTATAGCGATAGTGCAGGATATTCTTTATCATCCAGGATGGTAACCCAAGCGAAAGAAAAGTAGTAGAGTCTGCGATGTTCGGATCGAACACCGCAAGTTTGATTTCCCTTTGAGGGGATGATTGAAAAGAATGACCGGACTTTTGGTGAGGTTGGGTTTCCCGGAGGGAGGAAATAAAGTCGTTGTATTCCTTATCGAACTTCTCGTTCTCTCTGCAGTCGGTATCTTCAGCGTGTGTGAAAAAGGAGAAGAGTTTAGGGGCGGCATATACTCCTAAAATAAGAACGACAAGGACGATAATGCCTTGTCGTTCAGTTTTAGTATAATAAAGGAAGTCTTTCCACATTATAGCTTGATTAATCCCAGTTCATTGATAAATATCAGTGAGATGGCGATTGGTGCCATATATTTTAATATAAAGATAATGAGTTTGTATACCGGTACCTTTAATGAACCGTCATTGGTAATCTCCGACCATACAATCTTCTTGTCCAGATACCATCCGGTAAAGAGGGAGATGCACAATCCGCCCAGTGGTAACATGATTTTAGCTGTTACAAAGTCGAAGAGGTCGAACATGCCCAGTCCGAAAACGGTAAATCCTTTCATGACTCCCAGTGATAATGAACAGAATATTCCGAGGAAGACACAACCGCCGGTGACTAACCTTGCTGCTTTTCCACGGGAGAGGTTGAACTCCTCATGTAAATAAGCGGTTACTACTTCGTGCAAGGAAATAGTAGAAGTTAAAGCAGCCATTGCCAACAACGCGTAGAACATGACAGAGAATATATATGCCAGTATGGGAACTCCGCTAAATGCCTGTTGGAATACATTAGGCAGGGTGATAAAGATCAGACTCGGACCAGAATCAGGTTGTATGCCTACGGAAAAAGCTGCCGGGAAAATGATAAATCCGGCTAGTATCG
This sequence comes from Bacteroides sp., assembly GCA_019412865.1. Classification (GTDB taxonomy): domain Bacteria; phylum Bacteroidota; class Bacteroidia; order Bacteroidales; family Bacteroidaceae; genus Bacteroides. Next base: position 5,489 of record DXOJ01000210.1, read on the forward strand.
CCACAAAGGTATCAATGATTCCTACGCTGAAAGCTGTTTTAGTCAGGTTGGTTTCTTTGCTGAAATAGGAGGCGTACGTGCAAAGGCATCCCATTCCCAAACTCAATGAGAAGAACGCCTGTCCCATGGCACTCAAAAATACATTTCCGTCCACTTTGCTAAAGTCGGGCTTGAGCAGGAATTCGATACCTGCACCGGCTCCCGGCAGAGTGACCGAGCAAACAACCAGTATGAGGATAATGATAAACAGGGTAGGCATCATGATCTTGGAGGACTTTTCGATTCCTTTTTCTACCCCTTTCACAATGATGAAATGAGTAATCAGCAAGAATGCCACCAACCATACAACCGGTCTCCATGGGCTGCTGGAGAATTGTTGAAAAGAGGATATGAACTCTCCGGAGGTTTTTCCGGCAAAGCCATTAGTAGCAGCTTCAAAAATATATTCGAGTGTCCATCCTGCTACTACAGCATAATAACTAAGTATCAGGAAGCCTGCCAATACTCCCATGCGTCCTACCCAACGCCAATGTGTTCCAGGTGCTAATTTCTGATATGCTCTCGCTGTGTTAGCTCTCGAACGGCGTCCTATCAGGAACTCGGCAATCATAATAGGCAATCCCAGAAGAAGAATGCAGCCTAAATAGATCAATATAAAAGCAGCGCCTCCATGGTTTCCTGTTTCATAGGGAAATCTCCATATATTACCCAATCCGACTGCAGAGCCGGCAGAAGCGAGTATGACTCCTAATTTACTGCCGAAGTTTGCTCTATCATTTTTTGCCATAAATCTTGTTTTATCTTACAAATCGTTATAAAATATACGTATTAGAGCGCAAATATAGAAAATGATACTTATATTTGCACGAAAATTGTAACATTATTTAGATATGCTATCTTATATTAAGAAATATCCAATCTCGCTTTTTATCATTCTGACAGTGATTTATCTGTCGTTCTTTAAACCGCCTAAGACGGATTTAGATGAAATTCCTAACCTCGACAAACTGGTTCATGTTTGTATGTATTTGGGTATGTCGGGGATGCTGTGGCTGGAATTTTTGCGTGCATATCGCAGGGACAATGCTCCGATATGGCATGCATGGGTAGGCGCATTCCTTTGCCCTGTACTTTTTAGTGGTTGTGTGGAATTGTTGCAGGAATATTGCACTACTTACCGGGGTGGAGACTGGTTGGACTTTGCAGCTAATACTACGGGAGCGATTCTGGCTAGTTTAATAGCCTATTATGTCGTACGCCCCAGAATGATGAATAAGCAGTGAATGAAAAATAGAAACGGTGAATAATGGTTGCATCCAATATTCACCGTTTATAATTTACTGTTCACTCGTTTATTTTTCCGTTTACAAATACTCTACCGTTGAGCTAAGTTTGATCCCGTTAGAGCCTTTGATAAGAATAGTATGCCCTTTGGGTTTGTTAGCTTGCAGATCCTTTATAACTTCTTGCGCATTGGCGTAAGTCTTGAAAGAGTGTTCGCTTGCGGCAAACAGTTCTCCTACGAGCCATACTTTCTCAAAGCCACTTTCCTTTATGTAATCAACGATTTTCTGATGTTCGGTCGGGCTTTCAGCACCCAGTTCGCGCATATCTCCTAATATGAGCATCTTGTGGGGAACTGTCATGTTCCGGAAGTTTTGCAAAGCAGCCATCATGCTGGTTGGATTTGCATTATATGCGTCGATGATAAGCGTGTTATCTTCTGTCTTTTTAAGTTGGGAGCGATTGTTCTGTGGCGTATAGCTTGCCAGAGCCTCATCAATCTTCTTCGCTTCCACTCCAAAGAAACGTCCGATAGTGATGGCAGCCAGGGCATTCGGGAAATTATATTCTCCGATCAACTGTGTGCGAACTTGATGGCGTTCACCGTCCTTACCGGCTTTCCATTCGAAAGCGAGATAAGGCGAATTGTCAGTAATCTGTCCGTTGACATAGAGATCATCTTCAGTTCCATAAGAAATCAGGTTCAATCCTTGTGCGATATTCATCAAATAAGCGTTATCGTGATGAATAAAAGTGATGGCATCTTTCTTACGGAGGAAATCATATAACTCTCCTTTAGTCTTAATCACTCCTTCGAAAGAACCGAATCCTTCCAGGTGAGCTTTACCTACATTGGTGATAATGCCATAATCCGGTTCGGCTATTTCACAAAGAAACTTGATTTCTCCCGGATGATTGGCACCCATCTCGATAACAGCAAGGTCATGCTCCGATTTCAAACGCAATAGGGTGGTCGGTACACCGATGTGGTTGTTGAGATTACCTAAAGTATAAAGCACGTTATGGGCTTGGCAGAGAACACTGGATATTAATTCTTTGGTGGTCGTTTTCCCATTAGTGCCCGTAATACCGATCACACGCGTTCCGAGTTGGCGGCGATGATAGTTGGCAAGTTGCTGCATTGTCTGCAAGCAGTTGTCTACAAGTATATATCGTTTATCACCTTCTACGGCATATTCGGCTTCATCAATAATGGCAAATGCGCATCCGGAGTCTAGCGCTAGTTTTGCAAATGCATTACCGTTGAACGACTCACCTTTCAAGGCGATAAACAAAGAACCGTCCGGGCAGTTCCGGCTATCAGTAGTTACTGATTGGCAATCCAGAAAAATCTGGTAAAGAGCAGAAAGTTTCATAACCTGATCTTTTATTTAAAACGCTGCAAAGATAGGCTATTCTTTCGGATTTGATGGGAGTTCGGACAGATTTTTACTTAGGCATATACCAAAGGAAGAGTCAGTATCATCCGGCATCCGTCCGTATAGGAAGAGTCGATCCGGAGGCTGCCTCCTAACTTCTCGGCAATGCTCCGGCATATCGGCAGTCCGAGACCGGTGCCCTGTGTGAAAGAATTCATTTTGTAGAAACGCTCAAATACCGCCTCCTGCTGATCTTTCGGAATACCAGTTCCTGTATCGGTGACACTGATTTCAATTTTCTTTTCAGCTTCCAGTACGGAATAAGCTATGCGGATACTGCCATGAGTTGTAAATTTGGCGGCATTATGCGCCAAGTTGTTCAACACCTGTGATATGCGTTCCGAATTACTGCGTATGAGCAGGTTTTCTTTTGTAGGTTCGAACAGAACTTCCACATCCTTTTGCCTGTTGTCTTTGGCCACTTCAGAGGCAAGTTGACAGATCGTATTCATATCTGTTTCATCATCTGTGGGCAGTTGCTCATATTGATCCAGTTCCGACAGAGCGAGCACGTCAGTGACCAGTCGGAGCAAGTCGTTACTGTTGCTCTTGATAATATTGACAAACTCCTGTGTTTCCGGACTATTGCTGTAGTGATCGCTTAACACCTGCGAGAAGCCTACAATAGAGTTGAGCGGTGTACGGATTTCATGGGTCATGCTCTGGATGAACGTTGTCTTCATCCGGCTGCTCGCTTCCGCTATGTCTTTGGCTTTACGTAATTCTTCCCTCGACACCGTAAGTTCCTCATTCTTTGTTTTGAGTTCTGCTTCCGAAACTTTCAGTTTGCGTTTCAGGAAGTTTTCTCTATAAAGGAATAAGAATAGAATACCTAATAAAATAATCAATGAGATAATCAATGTTGTTTTATTATGCAACTCCTTTTCCTGTGCCTGGAGCATTAGTTCTTTCTTTTCGGCATTGAGTTTCTCAACGTTTAGCAAGGTGGCAAATTCGCTGCTGGCTACTTGCTCATTGGCTATTTTTAAGGAGTCATCGGTGTTGATATACATTTGCAGATATTTGACTGCCATGTTCATATTCCCCATCTTCTGGTAGATTTCTCCCTGTGTACGATAGTGACTGCTGCTAAGTATACTTTCACTTAAACGGTGCTCTTCCTTTTCTTGCATCTCTGCAGCTTCCAGTGCTTTTTGATATTGCCTGGTCTGCTGATAGTACAAACATTCTATATTGTACAGTCTCTTTTTGATCGATTCCAGTCTTTTATCCTGTTCGAATGCAATCTGACATTCTTTCAATATTTTTTCGGCTGCCTGAAAGTCACCGAACTTGCTGTAGTAGTTAACGTACTCCAACTTGGCAGATATTTGCTGTGTAGAAGAATTGGCTGTTGAAATGGCCTTTTCCACAGCTCTCAATGCTTCTTTTTGCTTTTTCTGGCTGATGTAATAGTTGGCTATCTGGGCATACGTCTGGGAAATATTATAGTTTTCGATATTGTATTTTTCAGTTAGTTCGATTTCCTTCAACCGCCATTCGAAGGCCATCGAATCGAATCTTTTGATAGTGTAGATTTGCGACATAATGTTGTAGCAACGGGACAAACCGGTTTTGTCATCCTCTTCCTGAGCTTCTTTTAACATATTTTGCACTTCATAAAGTGCTATGTTTGTTCTGCTTGTTTTTAAGTAATAGGTAACTAGCCTGTTGGCCCATGCAAAATAATAATATTTAGGCTGATGAGTGGCTTTGGCGAATTCTTTTACTTTGTTGGTATAGTGGATGACACTATCTTCATTGGTTCCCTGAAAATAATAGTAATCCAGTCGGGTGGCTATGGCTACTGCCTGCATTCGTTCATCATGCCGTTCACCGGCCATTCTGAACAATGTGTCGGACATGCTAAGCACAACAGGCTTTAATAAGTATTCTTGACAACGTTGATAATATTCATAGAGAGTAGAGTCAACATTGAAAGTTTCAGCCTCTTTTTGAGCTTTAGCAGTAGTGGTAAAGAACAAAATGAGGAAAAGAAATTCTACGTGAAATAGGGTTAATCGGCTCATGGTATGAATTTTTCGGTTTCTTCTATAGTTTGCAAATATACGTTTATTTCTTCTTTTTAGTACGAATACTTGCTTTTTTTATCTACATTTGTAGGCGATCTAAAAGGAATGTTGTCAATGATGAAACCTATATCTCCTATTTATATAAATGTAAAAGGGCGGTTGCTCGATCTTGCTACTCCGCAGGTGATGGGAATATTGAATGTAACTCCCGATTCTTTTTATTCCGGCAGCCGGATGCAGACCAAAGAGGACATTGCTGCCCGGGCCCGTCAGATACTTGATGAAGGTGCTTCGATAATTGATATAGGCGCCTATTCTTCACGGCCGAATGCCGAACATATTTCTGCTGAAGAAGAGATGAACAGACTGCGTACCGGTCTGGAAATCCTGAACCATAATCATCCGGAAGCTATTATCTCTGTTGATACTTTCCGGGCTGATGTAGCCGAAGAATGTGTGAAAGAATATGGAGTTGCTATGATTAATGACATAGCTGCCGGTGAAATGGATCACCGGATGTTTCAGACAGTAGCCGACTTGGGAGTGCCCTATATTATGATGCATATGAAGGGAACACCCCAAAGTATGCAGAAAGAACCGTCTTATGATAACCTGATTAAAGATGTTTTCCTGTATTTCGCTCGTAAAGTGCAGCAACTTCGCGACTTGGGAGTGAAAGATATCATTCTCGATCCGGGATTCGGATTCGGAAAAACATTGGAGCATAATTATGAACTGATGGCGCATCTGGAAGAATTCCACATATTCGAACTTCCCGTTTTAGTGGGAGTTTCGCGGAAATCAATGATTTATAAATTATTGGGAGGAACCCCGCAAGATTCATTAAACGGGACAACCGTATTGGACACTGTTGCGTTGATGAAAGGAGCGCACATCCTGCGTGTACATGATGTGCGTGAGGCGGTGGAAGCTGTCCGGATCACAGAGAAATTAAAAATAGAGAGTGGATATGACAAATAAGAGGAGGGTGCATGTTTTTTGAGTTTGGCATAAAAGATTTTATCGATATCCTGCTGGTAGCTTTTGTTTTGTACTATACCTACAAACTGATGAAAGCTTCCGGCTCCATCAAGGTATTCACCGGAATTTTGGTTTTTATTCTGATCTGGCTGGTGGTGACACAAGTGCTGGAGATGAAACTGTTGGGGTCTATTTTCGACACATTGATGAATGTGGGTGTAATAGCGTTGATTGTGCTTTTCCAAGATGAGATACGCCGTTTCCTTTTGACTTTGGGATCTCACCGGCATGTCAGTGCATTGGCCCGTCTCTTTAGCGGATCGAAGAAAGAATCGTTGAAGCACGATGATATCATGCCCGTGGTAATGGCCTGTTTAAGCATGGGAAAACAAAAAGTCGGCGCATTGATTGTCATTGAGCATAATACTCCTTTAGATGAAGTCGTTCGTACAGGCGAATTGATTGATGCGGCAATCAATCAGCGTTTAATCGAGAATATCTTTTTCAAGAATAGCCCATTGCACGATGGAGCGATGGTTATCAGCAAAAAACGTATCAAGGCGGCGGGATGTATCCTTCCTGTTTCCCATGATTTGAATATACCGAAGGAACTTGGTTTGCGGCATCGCGCAGCGATGGGAATCTCTCAACAGTCGGACGCACATGCCATTATTGTTTCAGAGGAGACGGGCGCTATCTCCGTAGCCTATCGCGGACAATTCTATCTCCGCCTGAATGCGGAAGAACTGGAAAGTCTATTGACAAAAGAAAACTGATTTTATTGTAATCACATACCGGACAAATGGTCGGAAGATGAGCATGGTAAAATGCCTCTCATCTTCCGACCATTGTTGTTTTATCTGCTATTTGGCGCTATTTTGCTTTATTTCCAACCCTTTTTGAATGATAATTATGCCCTCCTTTTTAGGTGAATCGCCTACCTTTGCCGTATACTATTAAAATTCTATTTTTGAATAAACCATGAAAAACAGATTGATTGCTTTACTGGTACTTTTTACAGTTATTTTCTTTAGTACTGCACAGGCGCAAACTACTGCACGGAAGTTTGAGGCAGGCAAGAACACATTCTTGCTGGATGGAAAACCGTTTGTGGTGAAGGCTGCCGAGTTGCATTACACCCGCATCCCGCAAGCTTATTGGGAACATCGCATTGAGATGTGCAAGGCATTAGGCATGAATACTATTTGTATTTATATTTTCTGGAATATCCATGAACAGGAAGAAGGAAAGTTTGATTTTTCCGGTCAGAATGATATTGCAGCTTTCTGCCGTGCGGCACAGAAACACGGTATGTATGTCATTGTCCGTCCTGGTCCGTATGTATGTGCGGAGTGGGAGATGGGGGGACTTCCCTGGTGGCTGTTGAAGAAAAAAGATATAGCCTTGCGTACGCTCGATCCCTATTATATGGAACGGGTAGGCATCTTTATGAAAGAGGTCGGTAAGCAACTGGCTCCGCTGCAAGTGAATAAAGGGGGAAATATCATCATGGTACAGGTAGAGAATGAATACGGTTCTTATGGAATCGACAAACCTTATGTCTCTGCCGTGCGCGACCTGGTTCGTGAATCCGGTTTTTCCGATGTACCTCTGTTTCAATGTGACTGGAGCAGTAACTTCACCAATAACGCGCTCGATGACCTGATTTGGACGGTGAACTTTGGAACAGGTGCCAATATCGACCAGCAATTTAAAAAACTCAAAGAACTTCGTCCTGAAACTCCGTTGATGTGTAGCGAGTTCTGGAGCGGATGGTTCGACCACTGGGGACGCAAACATGAGACACGTCCTGCAAAAGATATGGTACAGGGCATCAAGGATATGCTCGACCGGAACATCTCTTTCAGTCTGTATATGACTCACGGAGGAACGACTTTCGGACATTGGGGAGGTGCGAACAACCCGGCTTATTCCGCCATGTGCAGCTCATACGATTATGATGCTCCGATTAGCGAACCCGGATGGACGACCGACAAGTTTTTCTTGCTTCGTGACTTGTTGAAAAACTATCTTCCGGCAGGTGAGACGTTGCCCGCAGTGCCCGCAGCTCTGCCTGTTATTGAAATCCCCGAGTTTCACTTCCATAAAGTGGCTCCGCTTTTCTCAAATCTGCCGGAGGCAAAACAAACGGTGGATATTCAACCGATGGAACAATTCAACCAGGGATGGGGAACGATTCTGTATCGTACCACATTGCCCGAAACGACTCTTGCAGGCACCACTTTGAAAATTACGGAAGTGCACGACTGGGCGCAGATATATGCCGACGGTAAACTGCTGGCACGCTTGGACCGTCGTAAGGGAGAATTTACAACGACCCTGCCCGCGCTGAAAAAAGGCACACAACTGGATATTCTTGTGGAAGCAATGGGACGTGTTAACTTTGACAAATCCATCCACGACCGCAAAGGAATCACTGAAAAGGTGGAACTTATTTCGGGTAACCAGACTAAGGAATTGAAAAACTGGACTGTATATAACTTCCCGGTAGATTATTCCTTTATAAAAGATAAGAAATATAGCGATACAAAGATATTACCGACTATGCCTGCCTATTATAAGAGCACCTTTACACTGGATAAAGTAGGAGATACTTTCCTGGATATGAGTACATGGGGAAAAGGTATGGTCTGGGTGAACGGTCATGCAATGGGGCGTTTCTGGGAAATCGGTCCGCAGCAGACTCTCTTTATGCCGGGGTGCTGGCTGAAAGAAGGAGAGAATGAAATCCTCGTTCTGGATTTGAAAGGTCCTACCCGGGCTTCCATCAAAGGTTTGAAGAAACCAATTCTCGATGTGCTTCGTGAAAAAGCTCCCGAAACACACCGCAAGGATGGAGAAAAACTGAAACTGACGGGTGAGAAAGTGGGCCATGAAGGAGCTTTCACTCCGGGTAACGGCTGGCAGGAAGTGCGATTTGCCACTCCGGTGAAAGGACGTTATTTCTGTCTGGAAGCACTTTCTCCACAAGCAAATGATAACATCGCAGCGATAGCAGAGTTTGATGTCCTGGGAGCTGATGGTAAACCGGTATCCCGCGAACATTGGAAGATTCGTTATGCCGATAGTGAAGAAACGCGTAGTGGCAACCGTACAGCCGACAAGATATTCGACTTGCAGGAATCCACTTTCTGGATGACAGTGGACAATGTTCCTTATCCTCATCAATTGGTAATTGACTTGAGCAAAGTGGAAAATGTGACCGGTTTCCGCTATCTGCCTCGTGCCGAAAAAGGGTATCCGGGTATGATTAAGGAATATCGTGTATATGTGAAACCTGCTGATTTCAACTACTAAACAGTGAATGAACAAGAATAAAACAATGGATGAAAAAGCATTGAAATGATGATGAATATGAAGAAAAATATAATTCTTTTCGCATTCCTATTTATAGGAGTGCTGACTGGGTATTGCCAGCAATCTGCTTACCTGTTTGTTTACTTTACCGGCAATCGCATGAGTGAGGAAGCCGTCCGGATGGCTGTTAGTCTTGATGGATATAATTATAAAGCCTTGAATGGAAATCAGCCGGTACTTGATTCCCGTGTGATTAGTTCGACAGGTGGAGTGCGTGATCCCCATATTCTGCGTTGTGAAGATGGGAAGACGTTTTATATGGTGGTTACGGATATGGTATCCGGAAATGGATGGAGTTCTAACCGTGCCATGGTACTTTTGAAATCAAAAGACCTTGTACACTGGACTTCCAATGTCGTGAATATCCAAAAGAAATATCCAGATCAGGAGGATCTGAAACGTGTGTGGGCACCACAAACTATTTATGATAAGGAAGCTGGGAAGTACATGGTTTACTGGTCTATGCAACATGGCAATGGTCCCGATATCATTTATTATGCTTATGCCAACAAAGATTTTACAGATATAGAAGGAGAACCGAAGCCACTGTTTCTTCCGAAAAACAGAAAATCATGTATTGATGGCGACATTATTTATAAAGATGGACTCTATCATTTGTTCTACAAAACGGAAGGGAATGGAAATGGAATTAAAAAAGCGACTACTTCCTCTCTGACCTCCGGACAGTGGGCGGAATCGGATGATTATAAGCAGCAGACGAAGGATGCGGTAGAAGGTGCAGGTATTTTCCCGCTGGTTGGTTCCGATAAGTATATTTTGATGTATGATGTATATACGAAAGGTAAATACCAGTTTACCGAAAGTTCCGATCTGGAACATTTCAAAGTGATTGACCATGCTATCAGTATGGATTTCCATCCGCGCCATGGCACTGTCATGCCGATTACCCCAAAAGAGTTGAAACGCCTCTTCAAGGTCTATGGTAAACCCGAAGGTTTCTGAACTAAAATATCTCGTGGGACAGGAGAAAAATACCTGTCCCTGATTTGTTAAACCAATTGTTTTTCAGGCGGGTAATCTTCGCTTCCCAGTGAGTATTCCCATCCTTTTGTTTTCTTTTGAGTTATTCTGATAAGATGGATTCA
>DXOJ01000211.1 GCA_019412865.1 Bacteroides sp.
TAATAGGAGAGTTAGTTTTAGGCTTAATCTTATTATTTGGACAATCATATGTAAAAAAGAAAGGAGAACATGTTGCAGATAAAGAAGATTCGCGTGGAATTGCATATGAGCAAGAAAAAGGAAAGCAATTGGCTACACAAGAAGATCTCAAAAAAGTTACTGAACTTATTGAAAACATCAAATCAGAGATTAGAGATATTTCATACAAAAAGCAAGACAAATTTATCCAATTCAAGGAAGCAGTAATTGATTTTAATCTTAGCGTTCGATTGTTGGTTGAATACAATATTAAAGATATTTCTGTCACAAACACGATCTCCCCTAGTTCTGAAAAAATAAGGAATAAGCTTAGCGATTTACAATTTAGATTTGGGGAATCATCACACCTATTAGGAAAAATATCCATTTACTCTGAAAAAGATGACGAAGAATGGGTTGCAAAGATGCACCAAACATTTAATAAAATCCTCCCTCTATATAAGCTAACTATAACTATGCTAGATTCATGCGCATTATGTGCTGATAATATTTTGAAATTTAGAAATGAGAATGTTGATAGCATACATATATACAATGATTACAATAACATAATAAATCAATTCGTTCCGAAGCGAAATGAGATAGAAAAAGATGCCCACAATGCCATCAATGAAATAGAAGCACTGACAAAAGAAAAACTCAATATAAAATACAACTCGTAGACAAAAAATAAGAAGCCGGATTTCTCCGGCTTCTTATTTACTCTCTAATCATCTCCCTGACTAGTTCCCTATTTCTCGGATCATCTGCATTTATCACTTCTCCTGCACCTTTTCCAAGTAGTTTTCGTTCATCCTCACTCAAATAAATAGTAGTGATAGCATCAGCCATGAGCATCTTTAAATTGGCATAGCTGATTCCCCATACGACATAATCCATCGTCCATCCGTAACGCTGACAGGCAAAGTCTATCAATGTTCCATAGGTACTATTGCCCCCGAAAGTAATACTATTATTATCTTTCTTAACTGCAGCTATTCTGTTACGCTCTAAGCGTTCTTTATCTATCCCGAAGAACTTGATAAACTCTTCTGTATTATCTCCGGATAGAACGATTGTAAACATGGTAGCAAGCTCCTCCACTTCCAATTCTGAAAACTCTTTTGTCCGCGCCTCTATCTTAACACTATCAAAGACATCCTCCTTCCGGTTGAACGTAAAGTTAGACAGTATTCGGCAAACGACCTCTTTCTTTTCAGTACATAATCGAATGGCTTCCAAATATGGATTAGTAGATACCAATCTAGCATCAGCTCCCAAACTCTTGAACAATCCTGCAAGGTGATAAGTCATCCCCAACGTAGGAGGATATAGGTAAAATTGCTGACTACCAATATTGAAACCAATAGGTCTCTCAATGATGGTATCAGCAATGTTCATTTCAAGCAATTCTTTATCTTTCATAATGCTGAATAATTAAAGAGTGCTGTTGAAAGCACTCTTTTAAAAACAATATTCTCAACCCTCTGGAGCAGTAGGTGCTGTATATGGTTTTACTTGATTACCCGTAGCTGGTTTCAAGACATCAGCCGTATACTTCCACTTCTTACCTTCAGCCGTGTCAAATGTATCTTCTACTGACACAGTAGAGCGTTCAATCAAGAACCCTTCACATTCAGGATTCTCCGGTGTCAAACGGAAAGCATACTCATCTGCGACTACCCCATCTTCGTCTTCAATAGGCTTAGTACGTCCTTTAGCAGCACGAATTTCGAACTCAAACGTATAAGTGTTCTTTGCATACTTAACAGCTTCATTCTCACCGCCTTCGACTTTAGCTTCTTTCTTCTCACCTTTGGTAGGTGTCAACTTTGTAGAGTTTTCTACCGGATCATACGGTAACTTAGTCCATGTCGTAGGTGCAGCGCCATCAGCACCGCACTTACCGAATTCAATTGAGGGTTTACCCCATGATAATTGTGCCATAATCTTTTATTCGTTAGATATTTGAATTAATAATTTATTATTGATGAAGTGCTCGTCTTTACCGCTCACTTCTAATACACGCTGTTTGGAGCCTTTGGAATCAACCCGAAAGCCAGCACCTCGGCAATTAAACAGAAGTTCATAAGACATCTTGCAAAGCTCGCGCAATCGGATGGTATTCTCTTCTGCTTGACCGTCCCGGATATAATCAGGAACATATATATTCACGTTAACAAAAGCCTTTTGCATCTGACCACTACCGTTGTCGAGAATGGAAATGACAATATCCTCTTTATCAGAGCTGGTAGGGCGTTTTGTTTTCTTCAACTTCCCGGTAACAGCTTTTTCTAAAGAAGAGCCTTTTATAACCGCATAAATCGCGTCCTTTATTTCTATATCCGATTTCATTTCGCAACTTGATTTCTAAGTTTCTCCATCACATTGTAAAATTCTGCATGTGCTAATAGTTCAGCAGATGCAAGAACAGATTTATTGTCTCTGGCTTCTACAAGTTCGGCATAGTTCATTCCAGCAACAACGATAAGAGCATAACCGTTTGAATACTTCTTCGCACGTTCTTCAGCCAAAGCCTTTCCCGCCCTTGAACCTTCCGAGCCATGAAGTACGGTTCCAAAATCAGAGCTTTTAACAATACGACCATGAGCGACAACCACATAACCTACAGAACTTCTTAGATTACCAGTTTGATTGAACCAGCTTTCTTCTTGTGCTCTATCTCTAGCTTCAGCGACACACATATCACCCAAATTTGAGAGAGCCTGAATAGCTATTTTATCTACCCGTTCAGTTTCTGCTTTAATCAAAGCGTCAATTTCACTCATTGATGTAGTAATTCTTATAGCCATAACTTTGCATTTAGTTGCCCTCTGTGGAATCCTTGAACCTGCTTTTCAGCTACAATAGCCCCATTATTCAGAAGTCGGATAATATCGCCACATTTGAACTCTCTACAGTCCTGATTCAAATAGACTACATACTGATACACATAAGTCTTCCCATCTTCGAAGGCTATTGTATTGGCTTTCCCGTTCGGTTCATATCGGCAGGGAATGCTACCTTCAAATGAAGATGTACCGGGATGATAATCACCGTTATTATCTTCGTAACCTCCAGTGTTTACTTGGTATTGCAATATATGAGGTCTGAACTGTATCATAAATAATCTGCTATATCAAGTACTTTAATCCTATTCCCTAACGCATTGGGTAAATCATACTCACGGCATAATACTGTATAGTAATCCTTAATTCCCTGGATATTCCAAGACATAGAGAAACCACTTTCGCTGATTGAAGTGGCACGGAGTAGGAGAGAGGGGATGAACTTTGCGATAGCCACCGACACCCGCATGCGGTTATCCTCATTCATTTCATCCTCTCCGCTTATCTTCGAGTTCAGACACATATCCAAAAGGTCAGCCTCCGACAAGTTAATGCCGAAGGTTTGGAACTTTTGTTTTATGTAGTCTCTTGCTTTCATGTTAATATGGTGTAATCAGTCGGCTATAGGAAGTATTACTATAATGCGTGCAATACTTTGACCTGTATAGATATCGGAACGGACATTTAGGCACTACGGTTGGTTTGTTCTCAATGGTTATAATTTCAATACTGCATAGAGGTGGAGCGATATTTATCGCAAGAACGTTCATCGGAGCAATAGAAATGACACCAGCTTGAACAGTAGGCGTATCAACAAAGCTAATAGGCGCATCTACAGACTTAGACGGGATTGATTCACTGAAACTGGACGCTTGCACACCTAGAGATGTAAACAGCATCATAAACGAGCAAAACAGAAAACAAATAAACTTTTTCATCTTTTCTTGATTTATAAATTATACATTTGTCAGGGTGTAGTCTCCCACACCCTGACCTTTTACTCAATACCAAGAGCAATTTTTAGTTTGGAATTTGCTTCTTCGTCAAGTTCGGCAACCTTATCAAGAAGAGTTTTCTCCCCCATGTTTCCAGTCACTTGAACACCGATACCCTTCAACGCATCAACCAAACCCTTTTTCTCAAATTCCTTTTCAAAGAGGGAGATTTTAACCTCTTTCTTTTCTTCGGGAACTTCGACCCGTTTAGCGAGTTTGCGACTTTCCAAGTCCTGTACACGGGCTTCATCCTTGATGTCAAAGGAATCTCCACAGTTATATAACCGATGAGTGAATTTATCGCGGAAAACACTAGTCACTATTACTTTCATGCCTGTACAGTTTTAGAGTCCATACAATAAATTCTATCAACATTGTCGATTACAGGAACTACCATAGCCTGAGAAGAAGTAAATTCCTGAAGAGGATCGTTCTTCGCATACTTAGACAATAAAATGAAGTCATCAGCTTCCTGATAGACTACCCCGGCAACCGGTCTTGTCTTTTCTGCAAGTGTGGTCCATACCAAAGAGCCTAACTTTTCATCACAAGTAAATACGGCCGTACCATCCTTCCAGGGTTTGTGAGACTGGCGTACGCCATTAATCTCAGTCTTGATCTTGCGGTTAATACGATGGAGGGTAATACTAAACTTCTTCTTTAAAGTTTCAGTGGCAGAATCCAAGTCCAAGGCCGGAACAGAGGTGCCGACAAACTTATTGATAAAGGCCCATTGTTCTCTAGCCTGCTGATTGGTATAGAAAGCATTCAGCCAAGTATCATCAGCCCAAACGTCAGTAATGGTATTGCTGTCTTCGTCTGCCTTATCCATTACACGTTTGATATCATCCACAACTTTAGCATCTGCACTACTCCACAAAGCAGCAACACCAAACTGATTTTCATCCTTATACCCATAAGATAACCTAATCCCGGTTCCGTTATTTCTCGTTGATAGAGCAACACCAGTAGAAAGGCCGGACAAGAACATATCTTCAATACGCTCCCAAACACCTTCAAGACATCGTGGGGTATCAGCAAAGATTTTATTGATAATAAGATTCACTGAAAGTCCCTGTGCAATCATATTATCAATATCCTTCATCTGCTTTTCAGTCAGGTAAAGTTTCATTCCCAACTTGGGAATATCACCTGTGGCAGTGGAAAGAGAATCACGCTTTTTCAGCGGAAGTTCTGAATCTAAAGATACAACATCGGCAGCCACACGGCTGTAATCAGCTAATATGCTGGCCCACTTCCCATCAGCAGAGAAATCTGGATTAAGCAGATTTTTATACATATAAGTCTGCTTAGTCTTGTTTCTTTCATTTATCTTCTCAACAATGGATAACACCAACTGAGGAAAGAACTTTTGAGCGTACTCGAAATAAAATGATTTTTCCATTATGCTTCCTCGTCTTTTCTAAATTCAACCAAAGGCAACGCTGCTTTCAACGCATCCAAAATAGCATTGTAAGGGTACGGAGCTGCTGCCGGATTAACTCTACCTCGTGTCATGATTGCAGCAAAAGGTTTTGCAGTACGGATAGTACCTTTAATAATACCTGCATAGGAATATCCTTCAGGAAGTGCCGCAAATGCAGTTCCTTCTGCATTAAGGGGCATAGGTTTGTATGTCCCGGCACCATCAGTAATGGCAGGAACACCAGCCTTAATTACCTTCAATGGATAACCGGTCACATCCAAAGAACGCCCACCGTCAATACCGTCAAGGTATTTAGCAATAACGATGTTATCATTTCCTGTGATAATCTCGTTCGGTTCATTGTTTAGATTCACTTTTGTCATCTTTCAATTTTTAATGGATTAAAGAATTTGCAATGTCTGAAATCTGTTCCTTAGACGGTTTTCCGTCATCAAGGACGTGTCCCAGTCTATTGCTTGGTAAATTTGCCGTCTTTAGGTTTGTTGCGACTGTAGTAAGGTGTGAGTTGATTGCTGCTTCATCCGCTTCTGCAGAAATAGCAAACCCCTCTTTGATACGCCATTCGGGGATACCTAACTCTTTGGCTTTAGACAAAATCGTATTGGCTCTGGCAGACTCGGCTTTTTCCTTCTCAAGAGCTTCGTATTTTTCTTGCAAAGCCTTGAATTCCTTCTCGCGCTCGACCTCTTTCTTCGAGAACTCTTCGAAGCGTTTGTCCATCTCCTTTTGCCATTCCGGTTTGTCCTTGTTTTCAGCGGCTTTCTTGGCATCTTCCTCAGCTTTCTTTCTCTCGGCTTCTGCTTTCGCTTCGTCTTCGGTCTTTTTAGCGTCAGCTAATGCCTTTTCACGTGCTGTTGTTACTCGTTTGTCAATTCCGCTTTGAAGACCTGTCAAAAAATCTTTTTGAGCGGCAACGACAACACTAAGGTTTTCGTCAGTTACAAGTCCTATTGCTGCAAGTGCATTGGCGTGTCCCTGCAAAATTTCATCACTTAACCCAAGGGCTTTATACTCTTGTTTTAAAGCATTGAAAATCTTTTCTTTCATATTGTATAAATATTAATTTGTTAGAAGTTTAATTTGTGAAAGTAAAAATACCACCAATACAGATAATTAGTTAATATTTAGACATTCCATTCACAACAAGTTGACTATTGTTGTGAATACGGTATAAAAGTAGTGAGTAAGTGGGTGAAAGGGAGATTATTGGATGGTTAAGAATTTACTAAGAAGAGATTGTGAAGAAGTAGAATAAAAAAGGCGTGAAACCAATGGAATCACGCCTATACTTAGATAAAACTATTTATTTCTCCTTCGAACTCTTAATCTAACCATCTCTTTTCTTCCGTATGGAGTTAATATCCAATAGGAATACGGTCCATCAGTTTTTAACAAATCTGTTTCTATCAACCCGAGAGACATGAGTTGAATTAAGATTGTCTGAAAACATTCATCATCTATTGTATCAAAGCCACCTAAGTTTAATTTAGAATGCAATATTTCCATAATTTGCTCTTTAGACTTTGGTGTTAACAAACTATCAGAT
>DXOJ01000212.1 GCA_019412865.1 Bacteroides sp.
GGGGACCTCATGATTATGAATCATGCGCTCTAACCAGCTGAGCTATCCCGCCATCGTTTCTCGATTGCGGGTGCAAAGATAGATGATTTTTTATAATCTCCAAAACAATTCATAACTTTTTTGTGCTTTTTCTTTAAGAAAGGGTTTGATTTTCCCTATAAACAGGAAGTTTGAAGCTCGATAATGAAAGAATAATTAAATAGAGTGTCTGATTTATGCGGCGTATTTAGAAAAAAGTATTTATCTTGGCACACGTAAAAACAATTCGAAGTTGCTATGAAAAAGGAAAAGATTCATTTGGAGTATTTGTTGAATGCAACGTCTAAAAATATTCTTTGGTCAGCTATAAGTACACCGACCGGGTTGGAGGACTGGTTTGCCGACAAAGTTATTTCTGACGATAAAATAGTAGAGTTCCATTGGGGGAAGACAGAGCTGAGGAAAGCAGAGATTATTGCCATTCGCTCTTTCTCTTTTATCCGCTTCCGTTGGCAGGATGATGAAAACGAACGCGATTATTTTGAAATCAAGATGACTTATAATGAGCTGACTAGTGACTATGTGTTGGAAATTACCGATTTCGCAGAGCCGGATGAAGTAGCCGATATGAAAGAATTGTGGGAGTCGCAAGTAGCTAAATTAAGAAGAACTTGTGGTTTTTAGTTAACTTTCAACTAAAAATTTTCGATGCTCCTTTTTTTGTGCTAATTTTGCATCCTAATTGCACGAACCTATTAAGATGCTACGCATAAAGAAATTAGATATATTCATCGTAAAGAGTTTTTTGATGCTCTTTATTGGTACATTCTTCATCTGTCTGTTCATATTCATGATGCAGTTCCTGTGGAGATATGTAGACGAATTGGTCGGAAAAGGGTTGGAGATGAGCGTTATGGCTCAATTCTTCTTTTATTCTGCATTAACATTAGTGCCAGTATCGTTGCCATTGGCTGTGCTACTGGCTTCTTTGATTACTTTCGGTAACTTTGGTGAGCGTTATGAATTGCTCGCGATGAAAGCCGCAGGTATTTCTCTCCTTAAAATCATGCGTCCGCTTGCTTTCTTCGTTTGCGGGCTTGTCGGTGTCTCATTCTATTTCCAAAATGTAGTAGGTCCTATTGCCCAGGCTAAATTGGGAACCCTGATTCTTTCGATGAAACAGAAATCTCCGGAGTTGGACATTCCGGAAGGAGTTTTCTATTCTGAAATCAAGGACTATAATTTAAAGGTAGCTAAGAAGAACCGGAAGACCGGTATGCTATATGATGTGCTGATTTATAGTATGAAAGATGGCTTTGAGAAAGCACGTATTATATATGCTGATTCCGGGCGTTTGGAGATGACCGCGGATAAACAGCATCTTTGGCTGCATTTGTATAGCGGAGATTTATTTGAGAATCTGAAAGCTCAAAGTATGAAATCGGAGAATGTACCTTATCGACGCGAGGAATTCAGGGAAAAACATTCCATTATTGAGTTTAATTCCGATTTCAATATGGTTGACGGTGAGATTATGGGTAAGCAGTCCAGTGCTAAGGACATGGCGCAGTTGCAGAGTTCCATTGACTCGATGACGGTTGTGGGAGACAGTATCGGACGACAGTATTACAGGGAAGTGGCAGAAGGAAATTTCCGTCCTTCTTATGGATTGACAAAAGAAGATACGGTCAAAATAGAAAAGGCGGATATCCATGAATATAATGTGGACAGCCTTTACGAAGTAGCCTCTTTAACGCAGAAACAGAAGGTGCTTTCTTCTGCTGTCAGTCGGGCGGAGAATGTGGCCAACGATCTTGGGTTCAAGAAATTCACGATGGAGAACAACGATTATAGTATTCGCAAGCATAAGACCGAATGGCATAAGAAGATAACGATTTCACTCTCTTGTCTGCTGTTCTTCTTTATCGGAGCTCCATTGGGCGGAATTATCCGCAAAGGAGGTCTCGGAATGCCGGTAATTGTATCCGTGTTGGTATTTATCATTTACTATATCATTGATAATACAGGATATAAAATGGCCCGTGACGGTAAGTGGATAGTATGGATGGGAATGTGGACAAGTAGTGCGGTCCTTGCCCCATTAGGAGTTTTCCTTACCTATAAATCGAATAAGGACTCTGTGGTGCTTAATGCAGATGCTTATATCAACTGGTTCAAGAAGATTGTGGGAATCCGTAGTGTACGCCATATATTTAAGAAAGAAGTGATTATCCATGATCCTGATTACACACGTCTGATCGGTGATTTGGAACAACTCACTGCAGAGTGCAGAGCGTATGCTGCCAAGAAACGATTGGAAAAAGCACCGAATTACTTTAAATTGTGGATGTCGAGCGAGGATGACAACGAAGTAATGGCTATCAATGAAAAGCTGGAAGCGTTGGTTGAAGAAATGTCCAATACGAAATCTGCCACTTTGATCGGTGCATTAAACAATTATCCGGTTATTTCCGTTTCTGCTCATGTGCGCCCGTTCCATATATATTGGTTGAATCTGGTAGCCGGAGTCATTTTCCCTATCGGTTTATTTTTCTATTTCCGCATCTGGGCGTTCCGCGTTCGTCTGGCTAAGGATATGGAACGGATTATAAAGAACAATGAACAAATTCAATTCATCATACAGAAAATCAATAAATAAGTGTTATGAAAGAGACTATTAAAATGGATAGAATAGAAGATGCGATTGCCGACTTCAAAGAAGGCAAGTTTGTCATAGTAGTGGATGATGAGGACCGCGAAAATGAAGGCGACTTGATTATTGCCGCTGAAAAGATAACTCCCGAGAAAGTAAATTTCATGTTGAAACATGCACGTGGCGTACTTTGTGCACCTGTCACAGTGTCTCGTTGCAAGGAGTTGGATTTGCCGCATCAGGTAAGTGACAATACTTCCGTGTTGGGAACTCCTTTTACGGTTACCATTGACAAACTGGAAGGCTGTACAACAGGTGTTTCTGCTTCCGACCGTGCCGCTACTATTCAGGCGTTGGCCGATCCTACTTCTACACCGGCAACCTTCGGGCGTCCCGGGCACATCAATCCGTTATATGCACAAGAAAAAGGAGTGCTTCGCCGTGCCGGACATACGGAAGCTACGATTGACATGGCTCGTCTGGCAGGACTTTACCCGGCAGGCGCCTTGATGGAAATCATGAGTGAAGATGGAACAATGGCACGTTTGCCTGAACTCCGCCAGATGGCAGATGAACATGGACTGAAACTGATCTCTATCCATGACCTGATTGTCTATCGTTTGAAACAGGAATCCATTGTGGAAAAAGGAGTGGAAGTAAACATGCCTACTGAACACGGGATGTTCCGTCTGATTCCTTTCCGCCAGAAATCAAACGGATTGGAGCACATGGCTATATTTAAAGGTACGTGGAGTGAAGACGAACCTATCCTGGTACGTGTCCACTCATCTTGTGCTACAGGAGATATCCTTGGTTCTCAGCGTTGTGACTGTGGCGAACAGTTGCATAAAGCGATGGAAATGATCGAAAAAGAAGGAAAAGGTGTAGTGGTTTATCTCAATCAGGAAGGACGTGGCATCGGTCTGATGGAAAAAATGAAAGCATACAAGCTCCAGGAAGACGGTATGGATACCGTTGATGCGAATATTTGCTTAGGACATCTTGCTGACGAACGTGATTATGGAGTAGGTGCACAGATCCTTCGTGAGCTGGGAGTACACAAAATGAGACTTTTGACAAATAATCCGGTAAAACGTGTTGGTTTGGAAGCCTATGGATTGGAGATTGTAGAAAACGTGCCTGTTGAAACAGTTCCTAATCCGTATAATGAGCGATACTTGAGAACAAAGAAAGAAAGAATGGGGCATACTTTACATTTTAATCACGGCTTTTTCATTTAAGCTTTGATTCGGGGTTACCATGCCCCTACCCATGCCA
>DXOJ01000213.1 GCA_019412865.1 Bacteroides sp.
CTTCTATCCCGCGCAGCCTGAAAAATGCCGGATACAACCTGGAATATTACTATGGCGGAGATGCCGATTTCACAAATATGCGCTCTTATCTGGTATCTTCCGGCATCGAGAAGATTATTTCCGATAAAGATTTTCCTCTGTCCGAACGTACAGGAAAATGGGGAGCACAGGATCACGTCTTATTCCAACGCCTGATGAAAGACCTGAAAGAAGAAAAACAAAAAGAACCGTTCCTGAAACTTGTTCAGACATCAAGCAGCCACGAACCGTTCGAAGTCCCGTTCCACAGGCTGGATGATAAAATCCTCAACTCCTTTGCGTATGCCGATAGTTGTGTAGGAGATTTCGTGAAACAGTATCAAGAGACACCGCTATGGAAAAACACACTGTTTGTACTCGTTCCCGATCATCAGGGTGCATACCCATATCCCATAGAAAATCCGCTGGACGGCCAAACCATTCCGCTGATTTTAATCGGAGGTGCAATCAAACAACCTCTTGTGGTAGATACTTATGCTTCACAAATTGACATTGCCGCCACCTTGCTTGCCCAATTAGGATTGCCGCATGATGAATTTACTTTCAGCAAGAATATCATGAATCCGGCCTCTCCTCATTTCGCATACTTCACCCGACCGAACTATTTCGGAATGATTACCGCCGATAACCAATTAGTGTACAATCTGGACGCAAATACTGTGCAACTGGACGAAGGTACCGCCAAAAGAGCCAATCTGGAAAAGGGAAAAGCATTCCTGCAGAAGCTCTACGATGACCTGGCAAAACGCTAGGAAATGAATTATATTGAATATTTATAAAGTAATATAGAACAATAAAGCCTAATGATACACACCGGAATTGTCCAATATCTTTCGGAGATAGATACAAATATCTTCTTGTCTTTCAATGGCATACATTCCCCTTTCTGGGATTATTTCATGAGTTCTTTCACGGGTAAATTCATCTGGATTCCCATGTATGCCACTATATTGTATATTCTATTAAAAAACTTCCACTGGAAAGTAGTACTGTGTTACGTGGCTGCCATTGCACTGACTATCACCTTTGCCGACCAAATGTGCAGCAGCATCATTCGTCCGGTAGTAGCACGTCTGCGTCCCGCCAATCCGGAGAACCCGATTGTAGATCTGGTATATATCGTAAATGGTTACCGCGGGGGAAGCTACGGTTTCCCATCGTGCCATGCAGCCAATTCATTAGGTCTTGCCATGTTTGTCATATTCCTGTTCCGTAAACGTTGGCTAAGCATTTTCATCCTGACCTGGGCAATACTCAACTGCTACACACGTATATACCTGGGTGTACATTATCCCGGCGATTTACTCGTAGGAGGTATTATCGGAGGATTCGGCGGTTGGTTGTTCTGCACCATCGCCCACAAAGCAGCCATCTATCTGGAACCTTCCACCCGCACGAAGAGAAAAGAAATAAAACAATGGTCAGTCACTATTTATGTAGGATTACTGACCGTACTCGGTATCGTTCTATATTCCACTATTAAAAGTTGGTAGAACACAACAACACTATTTCGAACTAAAAAGTAAAAGCCTGACACCGTTATCCGATGCCAGGCTTTTACTTTTTTATCCGGGTTTATCAAGCTTTCTTGATATAATCAACAATCCACTGTCCTACTTCTTTTGTTCCGTACTTAGCACCTTCAGCCACTTGTATTTCCGGTGTGCGTACATTCTCATCCAAAGAAGCATCTACGGCTTTACGAATCAATGCACCCTCTTCTTTGCAGTCGAAATACTCGAACAACATAGCTACAGAAAGAATCTGTGCCAACGGATTAGCAATATTCAATCCTTTAGCCTGCGGCCATGAACCGTGAATCGGTTCAAATACCGGAGTACTTTCACCTGTAGAAGCAGAAGGAAGCAAGCCCATAGAACCACTGATTACAGAACCTTCGTCAGTAAGAATATCACCGAATGTATTTTCCGTTACCATCACATCGAAGAAAGCAGGTTCCTGAATCATCTTCATAGCTGCATTATCCACAAACATATAGTCAGTTGTCACTTCCGGATAGTTCGGAGCCATTTCCTGTGCGATCTGACGCCACAGACGGGAAGAAGCCAACACATTTGCCTTATCTACCACAGTCAGATGTTTTCTGCGCTTCATCGCATATTCGAAAGCCACCTTCAAAATACGTTCGATTTCCGGACGAGTATAATAGTTCGTATCATACGCCTTGTCATTATCCTGATACTTTTCACCGAAATACATACCTCCGGTCAGCTCACGGATACAGATAAAATCGGCATTCTCTACCAGTTCCGCACGCAACGGAGATTTGTGGATCAGGCATTTGAATGTCTGTACCGGACGGATATTAGCAAAAAGACCCAGTTTCTTACGCATAGCCAGCAAGCCTTGTTCCGGACGTACCTTGGCAGTAGGATCATTGTCAAATTTCGGATCACCTACGGCAGAGAACAAAACAGCGTCCGCCTCTTTACAAACCTGATAAGTTGCTTCCGGAAACGGATCGCCTACTTTATCAATCGCATCAGCTCCACAGATTGCATATTCGTAACTTACTTTGTGGCCAAACTTCTCGCAAACGGCACTCA
>DXOJ01000214.1 GCA_019412865.1 Bacteroides sp.
CCATTACCGTTCTATGCTTCGCCATCCGGAAACAAAGATGATCTGTATGGTGAAAGCATCAGCTTACGGAGCCGGTTCGTATGAAATTGCCAAGAGTTTGCAAGAACACCATGTCGATTATCTGGCTGTAGCCGTTGCTGACGAAGGTTCCGAACTCCGCAAGGCAGGCATTACCGCCTCTATTATCATTATGGACCCGGAACTTACTGCATTCAAAACCATGTTTGATTATAAACTGGAACCGGAAGTCTATAATTTCCATCTGCTCGACGCACTCATCAAAGCTGCGGAGAAAGAAGGAATCACCAACTTCCCCATTCATGTGAAACTTGATACAGGTATGCACCGTTTGGGCTTTGCGGTAGAGGATATTCCATTGCTTATCCGTCGACTGAAGAATCAGAGCGCGGTGATTCCCCGTTCGGTATTCTCTCATTTTGTAGGAAGTGATTCGTCACAGTTCGACGCTTTCACCCGCGGACAGATTGAATTGTTCGAGAAAGGTTCGCAAGAATTGCAGGCCGCCTTCTCTCATAAGATTCTCCGTCATATCTGTAATACGGCAGGAATCGAGCGTTTCCCCGAAGCACAGTACGATATGGTGCGCTTGGGAATCGGACTTTATGGAGTCAGCCCGATAGACAATTCGATAATACATAATGTAAGTACGCTCAAGACCACCATCCTTCAGATCCGGGATGTTCCTCAAGAAGATACGGTAGGATATAGCCGGATGGGGCATTTGGTACGCCCTTCCCGCATTGCAGCTATTCCTATCGGTTATGCGGATGGACTGAACCGCCACTTGGGACGCGGCAACGCCTATTGCCTGGTGAACGGAAAGAAAGCTCCTTATGTGGGGAATATCTGTATGGACGTTTGCATGATTGATGTGACGGATATTGATTGTCGGGAAGGCGATCAGGCTATCATCTTCGGTGATGATCTGCCGATTACGGTGTTGTCCGATAAGCTGGAAACGATTCCTTATGAAGTGTTGACAAGTATATCGACACGGGTGAAACGGGTATATTATCAGGATTAATTCACCACAGATTACACGGATTCACACAGATTGAAGAGAATATATAGTAGCAATAAATCGAAAGATAAGCTATAAATCTGTGTGAATCCGTGTAATCTGTGGTGAAAATGATTATATTTGCAGCAACTATTAAAAACCTCTTATATCAAATAAACTTATGACAAACTTATTATTGTTAGGCTTTTTGCCCAGTGGTTCCGAATGGATTATTATCGCTTTGGTTATCCTTCTTCTTTTTGGTGGAAAGAAAATTCCTGAACTGATGCGCGGATTAGGCAAAGGCGTAAAGAGCTTCAAAGACGGTGTGAACGAAGCGAAAGATGAAATAAACAAGGCTAAAGACGAGTTGGACAAACCAGTAGATCCTTCTAAGAACTAAAAGAGCACAACATACGGATGGCAGAAATGACCTTTTGGGATCATTTGGACGAATTGCGTAAGGTACTTTTTCGGGTAGTTGGAGTTTGGTTTGTATTGGCAATAGGCTATTTTATTGCTATGCCCTACCTCTTCGACCATGTGATACTTGCGCCTTGCCACAATGATTTCATATTCTACGATTTATTACGGCATATTGGTAAAACATTTGATTTGACCGATGACTTCTTCACGCAACAATTTTATGTGAAGCTGGTCAATATCAACTTGGCTGCTCCTTTCTTTATTCACATGTCGACAGCATTCTGGATGTCGGTGGTGACGGCTATGCCTTATATCTTTTTTGAAATATGGCGTTTCATCAATCCCGCCCTTTATCCGAATGAGAGAAAGGGCGTGCGTAAAGCATTGACTATCGGAACACTGATGTTCTTCATCGGTGTACTGTTGGGCTACTTTATGGTTTATCCGTTGACTCTCCGTTTCCTTTCTACTTATCAGTTGAGTTCGGAAGTGGAGAATATCCTGTCGCTCAATTCTTATATCGACAATTTTATGATGCTGATTCTCTGCATGGGATTGGCTTTTGAACTTCCATTGGTTACATGGTTGCTTTCTTTAATGGGAGTGGTCAACAAGTCCTTCCTGCGGAAATACCGCCGTCATGCGGTTGTCGTCATAGTGATAGCTGCTGCTATTATTACTCCGACGGGAGACCCGTTCACCTTGAGTGTTGTTGCTATTCCGCTTTATCTGTTGTACGAGATGAGTATTTTGATGATAAAGGACAAGAAGAAAACAGAAGAGGAAGTTGAAGATGAAGCTGGAGATGAAGTTGCCCTGTCCGAAGAGTGAAGCGATAGAATCTTATGAAATCCTTTTAGCAGTTTGCCGGGCGGAAGATACCCATCTTGCCGTAGGATATAAGCAAATGCGCGACTTGCTGGAGCGTATTTGTCGCGCGCAAATGCAAAACGAAAGCTTACAGATGACCGACCTTTCCGCACGAATCAGTTTTGTGGCGGCTAAGGTCGGTCTCTCTGTTGCAGAGCAGAACCGGCTGCATACTTTCCGGCTCACTTCGAATGCTATCCTGAACCGCCAGCAGGAGCCCAACCGGGAACAACTCTTGCGCGATGCGAAAACATTAGCTTTCTTTATTCGTAAACTCCTGGAAGAGGATATTCCCTTGGAACTATACCGGCTACTTCCGCGTGCGGATGCCACCTACCTGGTTGCGCCTCCTGCCCGCGAACGGGTGCAGCGAATGCGTGTCTGCTTCCAGTATGCCGACGAGCAATATTTGTATGTGACTCCCTTGGACGAAGTCTCGGAGAAACCATATTTAGTTCGTTATAATATTCCTCAAATCAATGAAGAGTTTGCAGAAACGTGCAAACTGCTTTGGCGTCATGCCCAGGTCAATTTATTGGATGTTGCAGTGGATGAGGCGGGAATCCTGACTCCTTCTTTCATTGTACTCGAACCGGATTATTTACTTGACATCAGTTCTTTGGCAGAATGTTTCCGTGATTACGGGCATCATCCGGCCAATTATTTTCTTTCCCGTCTTCAACCGATCGAAAATGCCCGGCCTCTGTTGCTGGGAAATATAGCCAATCTTTTCCTGGACGAATGGATTTATGCGAAGAGTGAAGACATAGATTATCGTACCTGTATGCAGAAAGCCTTCCGGCGTTATCCTATTGAGCTGGCTGCCTGTTCCGATTTGCGCGACAAAGAGAAAGAACGCCAATTCTTTGAGGACTGCAAACTGCACTTCGATCATATTCGTGAAACGGTCAATGATACCTTTCATGCAGCCGGTTATGAACTGGACAAGACGGATGCCGTGCTCGAACCTTCTTATATCTGTGAAGCACTCGGACTTCAGGGACGTCTCGACTATATGCAGCGGGACATGTCTTCTTTCATAGAAATGAAATCCGGCAAGGCGGATGAATACGCTATCCGGGGCAAGGTAGAGCCGAAGGAGAATAATAAAGTACAGATGTTACTTTATCAAGCAGTCCTGCAATATTCGATGGGAATGGATCACCGGAAAGTGAAAGCCTATTTGCTTTATACCCGTTATCCGCTCCTTTATCCCTCCCGTCCTTCGTGGGCGATGGTACGTCGGGTGATTGACTTGCGTAACCGCATTGTGGCCGATGAATATGGCGTCCAATTACGCAACAGTCTGGAATATACGGCACAAAAACTGGAAGAAATCAATGCCTCCACCTTGAATGAACGAGGATTGAAAGGACGTTTTTGGGAAACATATCTGCGTCCTTCTATTGATAACTTTCAATCGAAACTGAAAGCTCTTTCTCCAGTGGAAAAGAGTTACTTCTATGCGGTGTACAACTTTATTACAAAGGAACTTTATACCTCAAAATCCGGTGATGTGGATTATGAAGGACGTACCGGGGCAGCTTCTTTATGGCTTTCTACATTAGCGGAGAAATGCGAGGCCGGAGAAATCATTTATGATTTGAGAATAAAGGAGAATCATGCTGCCGATGAACATAAAGCCGGACTTACTTTTTCTTTCTTTAAAAAGGAAAAGGCTGGGGAAACTTTGTTGAATGAGTCTGGCGTAAATGACATTACCGGAGAT
Source organism: Bacteroides sp. (assembly GCA_019412865.1). Lineage (GTDB taxonomy): Bacteria > Bacteroidota > Bacteroidia > Bacteroidales > Bacteroidaceae > Bacteroides. The sequence continues at coordinate 4,047 of DXOJ01000214.1, forward strand.
AAAGCTATTGGAAATGATATTACTGGAAATGAAGCCTCTACAAGTAAGACTGTCAGAAGTGAAGCTCTTGAAACAGAGACTTCTCTCCCTAATTTCCGTCAAGGCGATGCTATTATCCTTTATGAACGTAACAGCGATACAGATAACGTCACCAATAAAATGGTTTTCAAGGGTAATATTGAATACCTGACAGAAAACGAAATAGGTATTCGTTTACGTGCTACCCAGCAGAACCCATCTGTACTTCCTGCCGAAAGCCTTTATGCGATAGAACATGATACAATGGATACAACATTCCGCTCGATGTATCAGGGGTTATATATTTATCTTTCTGCAAGGAAGGAACGTCGTGACTTGTTGCTGTCACAGCGTCCTCCTCGGTTTGATGAATCATTGGATTCCATGATTTCCCGTTCGGAAGACGATTTTATGCGAATCGCCCTGAAAGCAAAAGCCGCACAGGATTATTTCCTTCTTATCGGACCTCCGGGAACAGGCAAAACTTCATGTGCCCTGAAGAAAATGGTAGAGACTTTTCATGCAGATAAAGATGCGCAGATTCTTTTGCTTTCATACACCAACCGGGCTGTCGATGAGATATGCAAGTCGCTGGCTTCCATTGCTCCGGCTGTTGATTTTATACGTGTGGGAAGTGAATTATCATGTGATGAAGCCTACCGCGGGCATCTGATTGAAAATGAATTATCCTCTTGTAACCGTCGTTCGGAAGTGTACGAACGTATCCGGAATTGTCGGATTATTGTGGGAACGGTAGCGGCTATTTCCGGCAAACCGGAACTGTTTCGTTTGAAGCATTTTGATGTAGCCATTATTGATGAGGCTACCCAAATATTGGAACCGCAGTTGTTGGGCATCCTCTGTGCACGTGGAGAAGACGGAAAAGATGCAATAGATAAGTTTGTCTTGATCGGAGATCATAAACAACTGCCTGCTGTGGTACAGCAAAATACGGAGCAATCGGCCATTTATGATGAATCTTTACTGTCTATCGGGTTGACCAATCTGAAAGATTCCTTGTTTGAACGCCTCTACCGGAACTGTACTGCAACAGTTCATCGCTCCTACGATATGCTGTGCCGTCAAGGGCGAATGCATCCGGAAGTTGCTTTGTTTGCCAATCGTGCTTTTTACGGGGGGCGGCTGATTCCTGTCGGACTACCTCATCAAATAGAGGACTCGGACACGATCTGCCGTTTAGCCTTTTATCCGTCTGTGCCGGAGAAAGCAGGAGCATCTGCCAAAATCAACTATTCGGAAGCATGTATCGTTGCGGATTTAGCCGTTCGCATTTATGAACACCATCAGTTGGATTTTGACGAATCCCGTACTTTAGGAATCATTACTCCTTACCGGAGTCAGATAGCATTGATTAAAAAAGAAATAGAATCAGTAGGTATTCCGGTTTTGAATCGCATTCTGGTTGACACGGTGGAGCGGTTCCAGGGAAGCGAGCGTGATGTAATAATCTATTCCTTCTGTGTCAACTACCCTTATCAATTAAAATTTCTATCCAATCTGACGGAAGAAGAGGGTGTTTTGATTGACCGGAAACTGAATGTTGCCTTGACCCGTGCAAGGAAACAGATGTTCATCACGGGAGTTCCCGAACTCTTGGAACGCAATCCTCTCTATAAAAG
>DXOJ01000215.1:0-5203 GCA_019412865.1 Bacteroides sp.
TTTTAACATTTTAATCACTATTAAATAAATTACGCGATAAATATAAGGGTATTTTCGTAACCAAAGCTATCCGATACACATATATTCATTCATTTTAGAGTTGTCCGGACAGTATGTGAATCAATGACCGGCATGTGAAACTAACAAAAAAGAAAGCTGGTATGTTTCAGCAGGATTCCCCACAAAATATAATTGCAGACAGATAAAATCATCATTATCGTAACAAGCAGACAGAAGATTCATTATCTTTGTGGAGTCGCAAACAACTAATAAACAGAAATAATGACGAAATTTATTAATCCATTTACCGACGTAGGATTTAAAAAAATCTTCGGGCAGGAAATGACCAAAGACTTGTTAATTGATTTCTTGAACGACCTGCTGGTAGATGAAAAACATATAATAGACATAACCTTTCTCGATAAGGAAATACTGCCCGAGTATATGGGCGACCGAGGGGTGATTTACGATATCTACTGTACCACTGAAAGCGGAGAACAGTTTATCGTAGAGATGCAGAACAAGCAGCATGTACACTTTCGTGAACGTGCCTTGTATTACCTTTCAAAGACTGTTGCCCGGCAGGGTGAGAAAGGAGCCGAATGGAAGTTTGACCTGAAAGCCGTATACGGTGTGTTCTTTATGAATTTCCGGTTGGACAATTTGCCGCATAAGCTTCGTACGGATGTTGTGCTTACAGATCGTGACACGCACGAACAATTTTCCGACAAGCTTCGTTTTATTTTTATCGAGTTGCCTGCTTTTTCGAAGGAGGAACAAGAGTGTGAGACTGACTTTGAACGATGGATTTATGTACTGAAGAATATGGAAACGTTGAAAAGATTGCCATTCAAAGCCCGTAAATCGGTTTTTGAGAAATTAGAAAAGATTGTAGATATCGCTTCGCTTTCAAAAGAGGAGCGGATGAAGTATGACGAAAGCATCAAAGTGTACCGGGATAATCTCGTGACGCTGGAATTTGCAGAACAGAAGGGACGTGCAGAAGGCAAAGAGGAAGGACGTGCTGAAGGTAAGGAAGAAACTGCCCGAAACCTGAAAAAGATGGGAGTTTCACTGGAAATTATCTCCAAAGCTACCGGATTGAGCATAGAAAAAATAGAAGCATTATAGTTTTCACCGTCTATCTGTATAGAACGGGATCGGTAAATATCCCATATTGCAAGATGAAGATCAAAGGCCAACTTAAAGTTAAGCTTTGATCTTCATCTTTTATTTAATGTAAGTTTGATACAAAATCCTCCCTCTTTCTTTATCGGAAACAAAATTGTATAGTAAAAACAAAAAAAAGAGGATGCCACTAGGAAAAAGGGCGGGCATCCTCTTTGGGGGACAGAATAAGACACACTTTCACAAGTACAATCTTATCTGCTACTCCCCAACATGATTTCTCCACATTTCAGTGAAGAAAGGGGTTTATTGCGGAAATACAGACTTTCACAAGCATGCATTTCCTAATACTCTCATGTGAAGGTTCTCGTACGAATACGAAAAGATGTGGGGAACAAACACCTCACATGAGAATAGGGGAATATCTTTTAAAAAGAAAAGGGTTCTTGCTACAAATTTTATTCCGCTATACAGATACATACACGGTTTTCTTCAGGTTTCTGATAAGGCTGTACTGTATCTCCTTTATAACTGGTAATAATTCTATCGGCTGCTATTCCTTTAGCTTTCAAGGCTTCTACCACATTCTTTGCACGTTTCTCCGACAAAGTCATATTGATATTCGAGTTACCGGTTTCCTTGTCTGCATATCCGGTAACAGTAACTTTACTGATTGGGTTTTTCTCCATATATTTAATCATGACATCAATCTTTGCCAACTGGTCATCTTGCAGAAGTGCAGAGTTCAATGCAAAGAATATATTCTGTTTCATCGGCTCCACAACTACTACAGGTTTCGGTTCCGGCTCTTTTACAACAACAGGTTCCGGTTTGGGTTGTTCCACGACTACAGGTTCCGGTTCGTAATATACAGGAGCTGTTTTGGTATAGCTTTTTCCCAGTTTAATGGTCAAGCCGACGAGTGCGTTCAGCTGCCAGTCACAGTTGCCGGCTTTCTTTGAGTTGAACTTATCGGATAAAGCGTTGGCGTTGGCTTCGATATTGATGGCCAAGCGGTCGTTCAGTCGAAGGTCACAACCCAAGCCGAAACGTCCAGCCACAAGAAACTTGCCTTCCTGCCAGAGATATTCCAGTTCATAGGTGCGGGTGTCGAGTGCATTCGCTTCATCGTTGTCGAAACCACGGTTGAGCCCTACACCACCAAAAAGGTAGCCATTGAAAACACGTTTGGGGTTGAAGCCACAGCACAAAGTGCTAAGGTCAGCCATAATATCAAGGTTTCCCTGAAGATATTTGTACTGGTAAGTTTGTTCCGGAGTTACCCATCCACCCTTTGCCTGCCATCCGCTACCACCGATACGTGCTCCGAATGCAGGGGCAAACTTATATCCTATATTGATGGCGGCGGCAGGAGACATCAGATCGGTAAACTTGGCTTCGCCTACGGTATGCGCGGCTCCTACCTGCGCCTGGATAAACCAGTGAGGTTTGAATACGGTTTTACCTTCTTCTTTGATTTGGCGTTGTTCTTGAGCAAATGCTACCGTACCACTGATAGCAAGTATGGCTACTAATAAATTTCTTATTTTCATAATGTTATGTATTTAATGTCTTGTTACAGAAATCTCATACGATGTGTCACAACTATATATCAGGCAAATCTTATCACCCAATATCTGCTTTGTTATTATGAAAAGGGTGCTCTGACTAGAGCAGAGCACCCTTTCGGAATTAATATATGTCTAAGAATCGATAGACATTCAGAGATCTCTTAGTTCTTCGGATTAACTGTAATAGTCAATGTGGAAGAAAGTGTTCCCCAACCGTAGTTTACAGTAGCAGGAATAAAGATCTTGTAAGCGTATTCAATCGGTGATTTAACATTGACATACTTAACGGTATTACCAACTTGTTCTAAAGTAGCCTTATCAGGCAGTTTACCACCATTATATTTCAAGTCAGTAGTAACTTTATCAATGTCAAGTTTCACCTCACTGAATTCTCCATAATAGAACCAGTATTGTCCGAGATTAATAACTGAGCTACTGAATGTAGTCTTAGTCCATTCCCAGCATCCTGATTTCTGGCCATACGATGTTCCTCCGAAATTAGGCTGCAGTGTATGGTCATGCTTTTTAGCAACAGGTTCACCTGGAATCCATTCTATTACGGCAGGAGTATAGTCAATGCTTGCTATATATGTATATGTAATACTAGAACCAGCTGAAACAAGAACTTCTGTATAGTTTACAGTTCCATTAGCAGTCAGGCGATATCCGGCAGGTGCACCATTAAGTGCTTGTGCATAGAGATAATTACTAACCTCACCTTTAGTCACCATTGAATGCGGTGTTGTATACGTCTTGGTTGTTGTAGTTGTACCGTCAGTAATCTGTGTATAGGTGTATGTAGCCGAACCATTATACGTGGTGATAGGGCTGGCAGTAACGATGTCTACAGTTCCTGTTGTAGTTTTCAGACTTGCCGGAGTTACTATATTGTAATGTCCCTCAGTCAGTTCATATTCAGGTACACAGACTCTCTTCCAGTATGAAGAAATATCTTCAGTTTCCACCACACTCGGAGATACGATAGCATTGCCACTCCAATCCATCAGCAAACCGTTCCATTGGAAGTTAGCAATGTCACCACCTGTCACAGCGTCTGTCAGAGTAACTCCACTAGGCATATTCAAGCTAACAGGACGGATAAAGTTAACCATAAATTCATTTACAGTAATCTGACCACCACTTTCCAAAGTATAGATGTGTGCAACTGAAGCTTGCAGACCACCTGCGCTATTCAGAGCAGCCTTAACAGCAGTAGCATTAGCACCGTCCTTATCCAATGAGATCGTTTCTCCGTCAATCTTAACACCAGCCAAAACTTTGCTTGTAGCTTTTCCGTCAGAATAAGTCTTAGTTACAACATAACGATGTGTTACACAAGTCGGAAGTCCCTTCACGTCGTACTTATCATAAGCAAGACCCAATTCCTGATGAATCAGACATCCGTCTGCAGGATCTTCCGGAGTATCAGGTACTTCAGCGTTCACCTTAAAGAACTTAAGTTCTCCATCAATGTTCTGCCAGAACAGTTCGTTCTTCACTGACTCTAAGGTAGCTACCGGCAACTTCACATTAACAATAAACTTGAATGTGATCTTATCCGGATACTTAGAAGACTGTAATTTGTTCTTAACAGTTATAGTAGCCACAAATTGAGAACCACCGGCACCGATAGCTTTGAGCTCGCCATGAGTAAATTCCCAAACGATCTTCTTCGTTGCTGTACCTACTTCAGTAGTACCATCTACAATCTTAGGAACAGACATTGAGAATACTTGATTATTCTTCTTTACTTCAGCAGTAGAGGTAGTATATATATTCCAGAATTCTTCATGACTCATACCAATGTTAGTACCATTAGTAATTTTGCGGTAAACATTTTCACGGATAAATTCTTCTGTAATAGTATATGAAGCCTCTGTTGCATTACATGCGAAAGTAAGTTCTTTAGCTTCGTTGCCCACTGTAAAGTCTGATTCTTTTTCAGCAATGAACTCAACTTTCACGAATCCGCGACGTACTACATTACCAGCTTCGTCCACCAATTCAACTTTCAGAATCGGAGTACGACCGAATGCTTCCGGATTGAATCCTTCTGCCTGGTACTTACCTTCGATAGCGTCATTACATTTGATCCATTTCTGCTGATTAGTTTCAGTATTACCCTCTTCAATATTATAAGCTGTAGATGCCACAGCGAATCTGTATGACAACTTATAATCAGCGATCGGGAATTCATCATGACCGTTATTACCGAAACAAGTAGCCACCAAATCTTTCAAATTGAATTCTTTATCATAAGGAATCTTGTAGCGAGGATCTTCTTTCGTACAAGCGTCGAACGTTGTTGCATAATGAGCCTCGTCAGCACCGGTAGTCAGTGTTTCCTTGTCAGCGATGCGAACATCTTCGTAAGACAGGATTGCATCGTATACAGCTACATACGGAGCAGTAATGACGGCATTTTTCTCACCTTCGTCCACAGCATTCCCTTTCAGCGTAGCCTGCAGAGCGATCATATTCGTTCTGTCAAGTCCCGGCTGAGT
>DXOJ01000215.1:5213-6417 GCA_019412865.1 Bacteroides sp.
CTGTTACAGGATTAGCTTCCGGTTCTCCAACAATTTCAACCAACTTGCTTGCAGCAATTGCGCGAGTTGTTTCAACCACTTCTGCCGTACGGTCAATGTAGCCATAGTCAGCATTTGCCAACTTGAAGCTTGCCGGGTTGAAGTGATAGCTGGCAGTTGCCAAAGCAGCTGTAGAGAATTTATAAGAAGTAGCGGGGATACTTGCATTTTCACTCTCGCCCATCGGAGAATATTGCAAGGAAGTGAATCTAACAGCTTCAATACCGTCAACGAACAAATCGGGAGCAAGCGAAATGCTTGTCAGACGAGATACCACCAACGTATGCAGACCTGCCAAGTTCTGATTGATAGCTGTAATTTGACCGTTGATTTTCTTGATATCAGCCTGAATATCTTTGATATCTCCTTTAATAACATCCAGTTCGTCCTCTATAGCATCTTTCAAATCACTGATAGCTGTTGCATTTTTAGAGATCAAGTCTTCCAGACTTCCTTCGCCGCCACTGATTTTTTTCCACAAAGCGTCGAGATCCTCTTGTGCGGCTTTGATATCATCTTGTGCAGCTTTGATGTCATCCGCATTAACGTCTATTTTGGCTTCCAATGTGATTTTCACATATTCATCCAGTTCTTTCAACGTTGTAGCGAAGTCCTCGTCTGCCGATTGCAATGCCTCGATAGCGTCCTGAGCACTCTTGATAGCCTCTGTATTTTCTTTCACAGCGCCATTCTTCAGGTTGCTCAAACCAGCCTCAATACCATCAATACGAGCACCAAGCAATTTTGACGCTTCTTCGAATGCGGTAACATCGAGTTTCTTGTCAATGGCGGCCTGCATTGAATTTCTCAAAGCTTCCACCTGTTTCGTTGCTTCTTCAATAGCGTCAGCCTTTGCCTGTGCAGCAGCAGCTTCGGCCGCTTTCGCAGCAGCTAACGCTGTAGCAGCATCAGCCTTAGCCTGATCACCGGCAGCTTTGGCAGCATCGGCGGCAGTCTTGGCTTCAGCGGCAGCAGTCTTAGCAGCGTCAGCAGTAGCCTGAGCAGCATCAGCAGCAGCTTTCAAAGTAGTCAGCTGAGTCTGAAGGTCAGTAATAGTGCTTCCGCTTTTGTCAATTTGTTCTTGCAACCCCTTGATGTCATCATCGTAGTCTTTACAAGAAGTAAATGTACCCGCTGAAGCCGCTAATAGCGCTCCAAACAGGAC
>DXOJ01000216.1 GCA_019412865.1 Bacteroides sp.
CTGTACGATGTGTGCTCCAGTCATTAGCTTTCAGATATCGGCTGGCTGTGGAACAGCTCAACCGTTGCCTCCCCGCTCCAATCCGTCAGTTAAATATCATCGGAGGAGGATCACAAAATAAGTTGCTCAACCAACTGACAGCTGACGAACTCGGTATTCCTGTTTATGCAGGTCCGGTGGAAGCCACTGCAATGGGAAACATTCTAACGCAGGCAATGGCTAAAGGAGAAATTGCCAATCTTCGTGAATTGCGGGAAATTGTCACTCGCAGCGTTACACCACAAGTATATTATCCTAAAAAATAAAAGTATATGGAAACATCTAAAACCGGTTATCAGGTTCAATCTTATGACGTTCCCGTCAAACGATATTGCCAAACCCTTGATTTACGCGATTCTCCGGAACTAATCGCCGAATATCGGAAAAGACATAGCCAGGCGGAAGCATGGCCGGAAATTCTTGCCGGTATCCGGGAAATTGGCATCCTGGAAATGGAAATTTATATCCTGGGAACCCGACTGTTTATGATTGTCGAAACTCCCCTTGATTTTGACTGGGACACGGCAATGGAACGCCTGAACACCCTTCCCCGCCAACAGGAGTGGGAAGAATATATGGCTATCTTCCAACAAGCCGCACCCGGAATGAGTTCCGCAGAGAAATGGAAACCGATGGAAAGAATGTTCCATTTGTATAATACTTAAAAAAATACCAGAAACAACCATGAAACACACCAAGCAGTCCATCATTTCGAAAGATGGCATCAGTTATCTTATACCTTTTATTCTCATTACCTCCTGTTTTGCGTTATGGGGATTTGCCAATGATATTACCAATCCGATGGTAAAGGCATTCTCTAAAATCTTCCGGATGAGTGCCACCGACGGGGCATTGGTACAGGTTGCCTTCTATGGAGGCTACTTTGCAATGGCTTTCCCGGCTGCCATCTTCATCCGCAAATATTCCTACAAAGCAGGTGTTTTGTTAGGACTGGGTATGTATGCTTTCGGAGCCTTCTTATTCTTCCCCGCCAAAATGACGGGTGAGTACTATCCGTTTCTGATTGCTTATTTTATTCTGACCTGCGGATTATCTTTCCTCGAAACAAGCTGTAATCCGTATATTCTTTCCATGGGAACGGAAGAAACAGCTACCCGGCGATTGAACCTTGCACAGTCTTTCAACCCGATGGGGTCACTTCTCGGAATGTATGTAGCCATGCAGTTCATTCAAGCGAAATTGCATCCGATGTGTACCGAAGACCGCGCATTGCTTAACGACAGCGAATTTCAAGCAATCAAAGAAAGCGACCTTAGCGTCCTGATTGCTCCTTATCTTATCATCGGACTGGTTATCGTAGCGATGTTGCTTCTGATACGGTTCGTCAAGATGCCCAAAAATGGAGATCAGAACCATAAAATAGACTTTTTCCCTACACTGAAACGTATTTTCACCCAAACACGTTATCGTGAAGGTGTGATTGCCCAATTCTTCTATGTAGGTGCACAAATTATGTGCTGGACATTTATCATTCAGTATGGAACCCGTTTGTTCATGTCGCAAGGTATGGACGAGAAAAGTGCGGAAGTGTTATCACAGCAATATAATATTGTGGCAATGGTGATATTCTGTATCAGCCGTTTCATCTGTACATTCATTCTGCGCTATCTTAATGCAGGCAAATTATTGATGATTCTCGCTATCTTCGGAGGTATTTTCACATTAGGAACTATCTTCCTTCAGGACATCTACGGCATGTATTGTCTGGTAGCCATATCGGCCTGTATGTCACTAATGTTCCCTACCATCTACGGTATCGCCTTGAAAGGTATGGGAGATGATGCGAAGTTCGGAGCTGCCGGCCTTATTATGGCTATCCTGGGAGGTTCTGTTCTTCCACCGCTACAGGCAAGCATCATTGATTTGGAACAAATAGCGTGGTTACCGGCTGTCAATGTTTCATTTATTCTTCCGTTCATCTGTTTTCTTGTAATTATCGGCTACGGTTACCGCACAGTGAAAAGAAACTGGTAAAATACATATCTAAAAATAGTGACGGTATCACATTGGTATACCGTCACCATCTCACTCGAATAGTGACGCCATCCCTACTGGATAGCGTCACTATTTTTTTCCTTTTCACAGTTAAGAGTTCATAAAAACACAGAACTTGAAGTCGTTTTTTTAGTTTCCTTTTTCGCATACTAATCTTGGCTTCTTAGTATTGTTGAATTATTTACATACATTTGTCTCATACCAACAGACCTGATAAACCTATGAGCCAAAACCAAGACCCTATTCATCTAGCCCGCCAATTCGAAATTATATTTACCACGCACTATTCCGCTGTTAAATATTTCTCTATAAACTTGCTCAAATCTGAAGAGGACGCAGAAGATATCATTCAGGATGTGTTCGCTAAATTATGGACACAACCGGAGGTCTGGCTGAAAAACAAAGACATAGGCCAGTATATCTACGCCATGACTAAAAACACAACTTTCAATTTCATCAAACGCAAAAGAGTGGAACAATCCTATCAGGAACAATTATCGCAGAAATATCTAATCGAAGACTTACTAAAATCCGAAGATACTCTCGACCCTATCTATTATAAAGAAGCACTATTAATCATCCGCCTAATTCTCGACCGCCTTCCCGAACGCCGCAGAAAAGTTTTTGAAATGAGCCGCATCAACAATATGAGTAATATGGAGATAGCACAAACACTCAATATTTCCGTACGAACTGTGGAACACCAAATCTATCTGACCCTGCTCGAAATAAAAAAAACTATTTTTATTGCATTTTTCTTGTGTTTCTTTTAAGTAATCCCCCATTTTCGATTGTGCTAATAGTGTAACCACTAAAAAGAACAGCGCAAATGAGGAACTTTTTTCAGAAAATACTGATATTATTTACCGGCAATAACTATCCGGAAGCTACCCAAAATGAATTCTATCAATGGCTTGTAGATGAGGATCATGCATCCCAGAAAGAAGATGCTTTGAGAGAGCTATGGAACAAAGCGCAACGGCAAAAAAACGTGAAAGGAATGCAGAAGTCTTACGAGCGCCTGAAAAAACAGGAAGGTATTCCAACCGTACCCAAAGAGAGAAGAATTCGCCCAATACATATATGGCAATCCGCAGCTGCTATCTTATTCCTCCTGCTTGCCTCTTCGGTCTATCTATCGACTGTAGGCACAAAAGCGGAAACCGACTTGTTACAGCAATATATTCCGATAGCAGAAATGAGAAGTTTGACGCTGCCCGACGGAACAAAAGTGCAACTCAACTCGAAAAGTACACTTTTATATCCGCAGGAGTTTACCGGAGATAGTCGTAGTGTATTCCTGTTAGGCGAAGCCAACTTCAAGGTTAAGCCGGACAAGAAACGTCCGTTTATCGTGAAATCCAATGATTTACAGATTACTGCTTTAGGTACGGAATTTAATGTATCTGCCTACCCTGAAAGCCAGGAAATAGCAACGACCCTCATTTCAGGCAGTATCCGTGTAGATTATAACAATCTGACAACAAGTGTCATTCTCCATCCCAACGAACAGTTTGCCTATAACAGAAACAATAAGAAATATGATCTCTCCAATCCGGATATGGACGATGTGACAGCCTGGCAACGCGGAGAACTGGTTCTGCAAAAGATGACGCTGACGGACATCATCAACGTATTGGAGCGAAAATATCCTTATGCCTTTGTATATAGTATCAAGAACCTCAAAAACGACAGGTTCAGTTTTCGTTTCAAGGACAACGCACCACTCGAAGAAGTGATGGAAATCATCGTGAACGTGGTCGGACAAATGGACTATAGAATAGTAGAAGACAAGTGCTATCTAACAAGAATATAACTTTTTAACCTTATATGCCATGCAAAAAAATACCCGGAACAGAGGCCTCACTCCGTCCCGGATATGAAATCTGAATTCCCAATATTAGAGTTTACTCTACAAATTACCTCGAAATAATTTAGTCAATAACCTAATACTAAGAAAATGCTACAAATTTATAAATTTATAGTAGACAAGAAGACAAAGGGAAGAAGTTTTATGCTTTTTTTCTGTTTGATGCTCGCCACAACAGTTTCCCTTGCACAAAATGGCGCTAAAATCACTATTAAAAAGAATAGTATATCTGTGATTGAAGCACTGAAAGAAGTTGAAAAACAATCCGGTATGTCCGTAGGCTACAACGATTCCCAACTGAAAAACAAACCGGCCATCACCCTCAATATAGAGGCGGCTTCGTTGGAAAATGCGCTCGCTCAAATTCTCAAAGGTACAGGTTTCACCTATCAACTGAAAGAGAAATATATCATGATTATTCCGGAACAAAAGAAAGAAAGCAACCCGACCAAAAAGATCACCGGTAAGGTAGTTGATGAAAACAACGATCCCTTGATCGGAGTGAACATCAAAGTGGAAGGCACTGCCGCCGGATCTATCACAGACATCGACGGGAACTTCCTGATCGAAGCTTCCACCGGAAATACACTGACATTTACTTATATCGGTTATACTTCAGGAAGCATTAAAGTCACCAACCAGAATAATTACCGCATTCAACTGACAGCCGATACGCAACAGCTATCGGAAGTTGTAGTAACTGCTCTCGGCATCAAACGCGAGCAAAAAGCATTGAGCTACAACGTCCAGCAAATCAGAGCAGACAAGATGCCGGAAATAAAAGACGCCAACTTTATCAACAGTTTGAGCGGAAAGGCTGCCGGCGTTGTCATTAATGCTTCTTCTTCCGGTGTGGGAGGTGCCAGTAAAGTGGTGATGCGTGGTACAAAGTCTATCGAGCAGAGCAGTAATGCGCTATACGTCATTGACGGTATTCCGATGTATAACTTCGGCGGTGGAGGCGGTACTGAATTTGACTCCAAAGGTGCTACGGAAGCCATTGCGGATATTAATCCCGACGATATTGAAAGCATCTCTTTCCTGACAGGTGCGGCAGCAGCCGCAATGTATGGCAGCAACGCTGCCAACGGCGCTATTGTAGTGACTACCAAGCGGGGACAGATAGGAAAACTGTCGGCTACTTTCTCAAGCAGCATGGAATTTATGAACCCATTTGTATTGCCCAAGTTTCAGAATCGGTATGGAACCGGTACACGGGGCGATGCGGAAGGTTCTCCCATATTAAGTTGGGGGCCTAAACTGAATCCGGCCAACCAAACAGGATATGAACCCACCGACTTCTTTGATACGGGAGCGGCTTACAGCAACTCCATCACCCTCTCGACAGGTACGGACAAGAACCAAACGTTCTTTTCTGCCGCAGCAGTCAATTCAGAAGGAATGATTCCGAACAATAGGTACAACCGATATAATTTCACATTTCGCAATACGACTCATTTCCTGAATGACAAGATGAAATTGGATGTAGGAGCCAGTTATATCATACAAAATGACCGCAACATGACCAATCAAGGAGTTTATTCCAATCCATTGGTTTCGGCTTACCTGTTTCCACGGGGCGATGACTTTTCTCTAGTAAAAGCCTTCGAACGTTATGACGAAGCACGTAAAATCAATGTGGCTTACTGGCCGCAAGGTGAAGGGGATTTGCGTATGCAGAATCCTTACTGGATTGCTTACCGGAACGTCCGCACGAATGAGAAAAAGCGTTATATGCTGAATGCCGGACTGACATACGACATTTTGGACTGGCTGAATGTATCGGCACGTATCCGCGTGGATAACACCGACAATACTTATCAGCAAAAGCTATACGCAAGTACGATCTCTACACTGACCGAAGGTAGTACCCAGGGACATTACACCATCCAAAAGGTGAACGAAACACAGACGTATGCCGACTTCATGGTGAATATCAATAAACGCATTGACGACTTCACGGTAGTAGTCAATGCCGGTACTTCATTGAGCGACAACTCCAGTGATTTACTGGGTTACGGTGGTCCGATTCGCGACACGGGAGTACCCAACGTATTCAATGTATTTGATTTGGATAATGCCAAGAAACGGGCAACACAGGAGGGTTGGGAAGAAATGACGCAGTCTATTTTTGCCAGTGCGGAAATAGGATGGAAAAGCATGCTGTACCTGACGTTGACCGGACGTAACGACTGGGCTTCCCAGTTGAAAGGCTCGAATCCTACTTCTTTCTTCTATCCATCGGTAGGTCTTTCGGCAGTAATCAGCGAAATGGTGACATTACCCAAAGCGATTGATTACCTGAAAGTACGCGGATCATTCAGTTCTGTGGGTACCCCCTACCCGCGTTTTCTGGTACAACCGACTTACAGCTATGACCCTACCAAACAGGACTGGAACGCCAAAACCCATTATCCTATCGGCAAACTGAAACCGGAACGTACCGACTCCTGGGAAATAGGTGTGGACGGAACTTTCTTCAAGGATTTCAAAGTCAGTGGTTCATTCTACTATGCCAATACCTATAACCAGACATTCGACCCGAAAATCACCGTATCTTCCGGCTATTCGACTCTTTATGTGCAAACCGGTTATGTACGCAATCTCGGTGTCGAGGGGCTACTCTCTTACGGACATACATGGCGCGACTTCGGATGGAACAGTAACTTCACTTTCTCCTGGAATAAAAACAAAATTGTGGAGTTGGTTAAGGACTATGTGCATCCCGAAACCGGAGAAATCGTCAACAAAGACCGCCTTGAACTAAAAGGACTGGGATATACCAAATTTATCCTGAAAGAAGGAGGCACACTGGGAGACCTGTACACGAATGCCGACTTCATACGTGACGATAAAGGCTATATCCAGATAGACAAAAATGGGGATGTCGCCAAAACGGATAATCTACCTGACATCAAATTAGGCAGCGTATTTCCTAAAGCAAACCTGGCATGGAACAACAGCTTTTCTTACAAAGGTATTTATGCGGGATTCCAATTAAGCGCCCGCCTGGGAGGTATTGTTTATTCAGCCACACAGGCTGCTCTCGACCAATATGGCGTATCCGAAGCATCTGCTGCCGCCCGTGACCGTGGCGGAGTACTCGTCAACGGACGTAGCTGGGTGAACGCACAGCAGTATTACGAGATTGTAGCTACCTCAAGCGGGCTGCCGCAATATTATACATATAGTGCCACAAATCTGCGTTTGCAGGAAGCGCACATCGGATACACCATCCCCCGCAAATGGTTGGGTAATATCTGCGACATCAACGTCTCTGTAGTGGGACGTAACCTGTGGATGATTTATTGCAAAGCACCTTTCGACCCGGAAGCGATTGCCACAACAAGCAATTTCTATCAGGGAATCGACTACTTCATGATGCCCAGTACACGCAATTTTGGTTTTAATGTAAAGATTAACTTCTAAAACTATGAATACTCAAATGAAAGAATACAGAAAAGCAACCCTCCGACTGGCATACCTGTTAACGCTGATGCTATGGACGGGAAGTTGTATCGATATGGATATCAATCGTAATCCTTACGAGACAACGCAGGATGAACTGATGCGCGAAAACCATATCATCGGTTCGTCTCTAAAGAGCATGGAAGCATTGGTGGTCCCCACGCAAGAACATCTTTATCAATTTGTGGAAGCGATGTGCGGAGGAGCCTACGGGCGTTATTTTGGAGAGACTCGTGTGGGTTGGACTGAAAAATACTCGACTTATAATCCCAAGTCGGACTGGCTGAAGGCTTCGTTCTCCGATCCTATCTCGGAAATGTATCCTTCCTACCGGGATATTATCAACCGTACCAATGACCCCGTTGCACTGGCATTCGCCAAGATTCTGCGAGTCGCTATCATGCACCGGTCTACGGATATGTTCGGGCCGATTCCCTATACCAAAGTATTGGGAGATAAAACGGAAGGTGACGGCCTTAGTGCTCCTTATGACTCTCAAGAGGAGGTTTATGTGGCTATGTTCAAGGAATTGGAAGAAGCAGATGAAGCTCTGAAGGAGAATCTAGGTCTAAGTGCGGAAGGATTTAAGAAACTGGATAATCTTTATTATGGAGATGTGCGGAAATGGTATAAATACCTTCACTCGTTACAGCTTCGCATGGCCATGCGTATCGTTTATGTGAAACCGGAACTGGCCAGGGAAATAGCCGAGAAAGCCGTAGCCGCAGGTGTGATAGAGAACAATGAGGACAACGCGCAACTGCATGTGGAGGAGAATCGTTCGGCTCTCTGTTTCAATGATTGGAAGGATTACCGGATAGCTGCGGAAATCGTTTCCTATATGCAGGGATATAACGATCCGCGTTTGGAAAAATACTTCACCCAGGGAAAGTATCAGGATGATACCGATTACTATGGGCTACGCATTGGTATTCTTCCTTCCAAAGTGACGGACGACGAGTTGATACAAACCTATTCCAACCGTTTGATGACTGCCAATGATACGTATATGTGGATGACTGCCGCCGAGGTCACGTTCCTTCGCGCCGAAGGTGCCCTGCGGGGATGGGCAATGAGCGGAGATGCCCAACAGCTATATGAGAAGGCGATCACCCTTTCCTTTGAGCAATGGGGCGCAAGCGGAGCAAGCGGATACTCCCAGAATAAAGCATTGGTGCCGGGGGCTTACAAAGACCCGAGAGGTACATACAGCGCCCAATCTCCGAGCAGCATCACCATTGCCTGGAACGAGGACAAGGAGAATACCCGTTTCGAAGAAAACCTGGAACGTATCATTACTCAAAAATGGATTGCCATGTTTCCTCTGGGCATTGAAGCCTGGTGCGAACATCGCCGCACAGGGTATCCTAAATTCCTTCCGATAATGGACAACAAGGGAGTGGGAATCACTAACCTGACACTGGGAATACGACGTCTCTCCTATCCTGCCGAAGAATATCAGCTGAATGCGGAAAATATGCTCGGTGCCCTGCGAAAGCTCAATGGAGAAGATAACGGCGCTACCCGCTTATGGTGGGACTGCAATCCGAATGTAAAATAATGTGGAACTTAAACCCAAGATACAATGAAACAGAATTCATTCATAAGTGTCATATTGACCGTAGCCTGCTCACTGATGTTCGTTGCCTGTAGCGACTGGACGGAACCGACACCGGTTGATTACAACCCTATATTTCCCGACGAACAAGACCCCAGCTTGCATGAAAAATACGAGCAAAGTCTGAAAGAATACAAAAACCGGAAGCATACGTTAATGTTAATACGTTTTGCCAACAATCCGGGTACGACATTGGGCGAACAGGATTTCTTGCGTTCCTTGCCCGATAGCGTAGATTTTGTGGTGCTGACCAACGCTGATAATCTGTCCGTTTATGATAAGGAAGACATATCCAAACTCAAACGGACCGGCACCAAATTTCTCTATTACAAGAATTTATCCGAATTCTACGACCAATGCGAAGAGACAGAAAACCTGGAAGAATTCAAAACGAAAATGAATGCGGCATTGAAAAACGGGGAGAGTGATGAATTTGACGGTTATTATGTGCAGTTTGGTCGTGCCGGAAGTATGATGCATGTCGATTTCTTCAATGAGGTAACGACGGCTATCCGGGAAAAACTTGCCGCTATCGGCGGTCCGAAAGCTAATAATGGAAAGTTGGTTTTCTTTGATGGCATCGTCACATTTACAGTGGATTATAGCGGAAGATACGAAGAGCCGTTCATCGATTTGGTAGACTATTTCGTGGATGGGCAAATTGTGTTGCTTGAAAGCTCACTCGAAATAAAACTGAATATGAGCCAACCTGTAGGTTTCTATGGGAAAATGCCCAAAGAGAAAGTGATAACGACAGCCACTCCTCCGACCGATGACGGTAAAACCGGTATCATCAGCCGGGAAGATTTGGATGTTATACAAACCTCGGAAGGGATGGCCTACATCATCAATCATTTCATCACAGGACTGGGTAACAATGGTCCGCTGGCAGGAGTTTCTATCTACAATGCCAATGAAGATTATCTCGCCACCGATGGGGTGACTAACTACCGCCGTATACGTGATGCTATCCAAAAACTGAACCCATCACCGATTAATTAATGAAAGGAGGAACTATGAAACGATATAAAATAATCATCTCTCTGGCTGCAATCATCTGCGGACTGATGATTGCCTGTGACAATACGGATTACAGCAATAAAGCACCATTCGACAACATGGTCTATATCAAGGAAGCCAGTAACAGCAATTCAGAAAGAGTGACTTTCCGAAATACGCTGAATGAACAGAAACGTGCCTTCAGCGCCAAGTTGACTTACCCGGCAGGAAAAGACATCGTAGTGAAGCTGAAAGCGGATCCCGGACTGATAAACGAATTCAATGCCCGGCACGGGACTGATTATGGAATGCTGGATAGTAAATATTATAGCCTGTCGAACAGCGAACTGATTATCAAAGCCGAAAAGAGTGAATCATTGATTGATACGATCTATTTTAATAACCTGTTAGATCTGGAGATTGATAAAACTTATCTGGTTCCGCTCACCATCTCTGAAACGTCGGGTGGCGTTCATCTATTGAACGGTTCGAAAACATTGTTCTATCTGGTGCGCCGTTCAAGCGCTATCACGGTAGCCGCCAACCTGAAAGACAATTATCTGGAAGTGCCTACTTTCCTCAACGAAGAGAAAAATGCCTGTCTGAAAGAATTAGGTCAGATTACCATGGAAGCACTGGTATATGTAGAGGACTTTACATACAGCGGACCAAGCAATACGGCTGGTGCATCGGATATCAGTACGATCATGGGAGTAGAACAGCATTTCTTAATGCGTATAGGTGATACAAGTTTCCCACGCCAACAGTTGCAGATGCAGGGACCGGACGGAGTCAAATTCCCCGCCGCCGACAGGGCTAAGTCACTGAATGCAATGACATGGTATCATATAGCGCTGGTGTACAACGCCAAGGAACATTTTATTGCCTATTATGTGAACGGACAACTGCAAAGTCAGGATATCTCTTATGGAAAAGGAGCTACTGTGGATATCTGTGGAACGCCGGATTGCGAATTCCAGATAGGACGCTCTTATGAAGATGAGCTACGGCAACTCAACGGTAACATCGCAGAGATACGTATCTGGAACACTTGCCGTACGAAAGAGGAAATCTGGACGAATATGTATAAAGTGGAAGATCCTGAAAACGAAGAAAGCCTGCTTGCTTACTGGAAATTTAATGAAGGTGAGGGAAACATTGTCAAGGACCATTCGAAACACGGATTCGATGCAGTATCTGCCGAACCTCTTGTGTGGCCGACGGGAATCGAAATTCCACAAATCAACAAGTAATCATTCACTTTAAAGATAACCATGGACATGAAAAGAAATATAAACTTCAAAAATGTTCTCTGCATGGCTGCCATTACATTAGTAACCGGCATGCTAGGAGGCTGCGAAGATAATTCCATTGCCACTCCCGTAGGTAAATTACCTAACGAGACGGCTTTAGACAATAACTTTGGCATGCTAAAATGTGATATGACAACCAGTGACCTGGAAATCACCATGACCAATACCAAGACTCCCGATTTTGCATTCTTCTACCAAACGGTGAAGCCGGTGGCACAGGACACCCGAATCACAATGAAAATCGACCTCGACTTAGTAGACAAATACAATGAAGAACACGGTACGGAATACCGGAAAATGTCTACTATCAGCATTGAGGGCATCAGTAACAATGGTGCAATGACTATTAAGGCAGGAGATACAATGTCGGATACTATCATGGTACGCCTGAATCCGCTAGGCACATTGCATGATTATTCTTTGCTCCCTATTACCGTAGAACTACCGGAAGAAAGCGGAATTCGTCCGTCACGGGATAGTAATGAAATCTATTACAAGATTTATTATAAACGCTCTACTTATCCGTGGTTGAGCCCGATGAAGGCTGATATGAAAAAGTACAAGATGGTAGGGTTTATTGATGGCGAAAAAGTCAACGCCTCCATTGCCAAAGAATTTATCATGGTATTATATGATAATGAAACATTCGGTCCCGGACATTATGAGTTATGGGAAACGTCGTGGTATGCCTATTTATATGACATCATTAATGTGAATGCCGCAACACTGGGATATGCGAATGGAAAAGTGACTCTGAACCAATCAGCCAATTTCAAAAAGCAATTAAGCAATATGTCGTCACTCTCCAGCTATGGTATAAAGCGTTGCGTCACCCTTAAAGCAGAAGGGACCGGCTTGGGATTCTGCAACCTGACAGATGAGCAGATTACAGCCTTTGTAGCGGAAGTCAAGAAGCTCGCCAACTACCGTGTAGATGGCATTAATCTCATGGACGAAGGTGCCGAATATGGTATAAACGGACATCCGGCTGCCAATGCGACCTCGTATCCGAAGCTCATCAAAGCACTACGGGAATCTTTAGGCAAGACCAAACTGATTACAGTTACCATAACGGGTGATCCGGCCGGTTCACTAGCCTCCGAGGCTGCGGGTATCAGAGCAGGTGAATATATTGATTATGCCTGGACATGGGTAAATACCAAAATTATGAATCCATGGGAGGATAGCTCGATTGAAAAACCAATAGCAGGACTGGACAAATCTCAATATGGCGGTTTCAGCACCGACGAATATACGTTCGATTATGAAAATGACGAATCGTATCCGGAAACGTTACGAGAAAAGTTATATGACAAAGGTCTTGGCAAACTTTACATAATGCGTAATATCCCTTTCTGGTCGGACGCACTGGAAGCAACACCATATCATGCTAACATAAATGCAGGGGCAGCAGCCTTTTATAGAGTGGAAGGAGGCCATAAATATGAACCGGACATCAACTATTTGCATAATGGTAAATACAAGGATATGAAAGGGGATAAAAACTATTACGAGATGTAGAATTATCAATTAAACAGGGGAGGAAAAACAAATCCTTTCCTTACTAACAGGAGCTTATGCGCCTATTATCAGTAAAATAATATAACCGGAATTTTAACCATCTATTTGGTTAAAGTTCCGGTTTCACTATTTCCACCAAATATCATCAATTAAAATAATACAAAAACACAACACTTATCACCCTGTCTCTT
>DXOJ01000217.1 GCA_019412865.1 Bacteroides sp.
CTTCAGGCTGGAAAAGAGATAGATAAGATCCTCGTGAAGAAAGATATTCAAAGTGATCTTTCCAAGGAGCTTTTTGCAGCTTTGAAAGGTACGTTGATACCTGTTCAGCGTGTTCCGGTAGAGCGTATCAACCGTATTACCCGGAAAAATCATCAAGGAGTGATCGCCTTCATTTCTTCTGTGACTTATCAGAAAGCGGAGGATCTTGTTCCTTTCTTGTTTGAGCAAGGAAAAAATCCGTTTTTTGTTATGCTCGACGGAGTGACCGATGTACGCAATTTCGGGGCGATTGCACGTACCTGCGAATGTGCGGCTGTCGATGCCGTGATTATTCCTGTCCGGGGTAGTGCGTCGGTCAATGCTGACGCCGTGAAAACATCGGCAGGAGCGCTACATACTCTTCCGGTATGCCGTGAACAGAACCTCCGTTCGACTCTGCAATATCTGAAAGATAGTGGTTTCCGCATTGTGGCTGCTACCGAAAAAGGAGATTATGACTATACCAAGGCCGATTATACAGGTCCCCTCTGCATCATAATGGGAGCTGAGGATACAGGAGTTTCTTATGAAAACCTTGCCCTCTGTGATGAATGGGTGAAAATTCCGATGCTGGGCACTATCGAATCCCTGAATGTCTCTGTAGCTGCCGGTATCCTGATTTACGAAGCTGTGAAACAAAGAAACAATGACTGATATGAAGAAGATTTTAATTCTACCTTTGCTGCTTTTCTTCCTGGTACAAGGAAGCATGGCACAAACCCCAAAATGGGTAGAGAAGGCAAAACGTGCAGTCTTCTCAATAGTGACTTATGACAAGAATGATAAAATGCTGAATACGGGAAACGGATTCTTTGTGTCCGAAGACGGATTGGCTTTATCAGATTATACTCTTTTTAAAGGAGCTGAACGTGCGGTAGTGATTACTTCCGAAGGCAAGCAGATGCCGGTCAGCCTGATACTTGGAGCGAATGACATGTATGATGTCATTAAGTTTCGTGTGGCTATCACCGAGAAGAAAGTGCCTGCGCTGGTCGTTGCTAAAACAGCCCCGGCGACAGGGGCCGATGCGTGGATGCTTCCTTATTCTACACAAAAAAGTATCGCTTGCGTTACTGGTAAGGTGAAAGATGTTTCCAAAGTAGCCGGAGCATACCATTATTATACATTGAGCATGCATATGAAAGATAAGATGGTGAGCTGTCCGGTGATGAATGCGGAAGGTCAGGTATTTGGTATTGCGCAGAAATCATCCGGTATCGATACGGTGACTACTTGTTATGCGGCGGGAGCAGCTTTTGCCATGTCGCAGAAAATCAGTGCTCTTTCTTTGGGAGACGCTGCCTTGAAAAGCATTGGTATCCGGAAAGGTTTACCCGAAACGGAAGATCAGGCATTAGTGTATCTGTTCATGGCCTCTTCGAGCCTCTCGGGCGAGGACTATGAAAAGCTGTTGGATGACTTCATTCGCCAGTTCCCTGCCAATGCAGATGGTTATCTCCGTCGTGCCAATTATTATGCATCTAAAGGTAAAGACGATCAGACCTGGTATGATAAAGCCGTTGCCGACTTTAATCAGGCTCTGAAAGTAGCCCAGAAGAAAGATGATGTATATTATAATATAGGTAAGCTAATGTATGCTTATCAATTATCGAAGCCGGAGAAAACTTATAAAGACTGGACGTATGACACCGCTTTGAAGAATGTCCGTCAGGCAATCGCTATTGATCCGCTGCCAATTTACATTCAAATGGAAGGCGATATACTGTTTGCCCAACAAGACTATGCCGGTGCTTTGGCTGCTTATGAAAAGGTAAATACCAGCAATATTGCTTCTCCGGCCACTTTCTTTAGTGCTGCCAAGACGAAAGAACTGCTGAAAGGGGATCCGAAAGAAGTGGTAGCCTTAATGGATAGCTGTATTGCCCGTTGCCCGCAACCGATTACGGCCGACTTTGCTCCATATTTGTTGGAACGTGCGCAGATGAATATGAATGCCGATCAGGCGCGAAATGCAATGCTCGATTATGATGCTTACCATACGGCAGTCAAGGGAGAAGTGAACGACGTGTTCTATTATTATCGCGAACAGGCAGCTTTGAAAGCACGTCAGTTTCAACGCGCTTTAGACGATATTGCCAAGGCCATCGAGATGAATCCGACAGACCTCACCTACCAGGCAGAGCATGCAGTTGTAAACCTCCGTGTAGGACGGTATGAAGAAGCCATTCAGATTTTAAATAATATATTGAAGACTGATCCTAAATATGGTGAGGCTTACCGTTTATTGGGACTTTGCCAGATACAGCTGAAGAAGACAGATGAAGCTTGCGGCAACTTTAAGAAAGCGAAAGAATTGGGTGATCCGAATGCAGATGAATTGATAACCAAATACTGCAAGTAAAAAGATCATCTTCTTGAAGATAAAAAATGAATCCCTGCCAATTTTCGAGTTGGCAGGGATTCCTCGTTTTGGGGGACGTTGTATAAAAAACTCTCTCTCTTTTTTTTATTTTTCCCCACTTCACTTGTTAAGTTCAGGTTGTAGGTTTTAATGATATATGGTTTGATTTCCCTTTTTCCCCTCTTTTATAAGTTAAATGCATGGTTATTGAAAATACTGCATGGCTTCACTTATTTTTTTTAGAAATAATTCGAATTTCTATCTAAAACAGTAAGTAAATTTAAAATCGTGGTTCATTTTATCTATAATCTTACTATATTCCGCACGTTTTTAATAACACGTATGAGATAAGTTATAA
>DXOJ01000218.1 GCA_019412865.1 Bacteroides sp.
CTGTAGAGAAATAATATTAACTTATAAATCATATTTATTGTGGAAGCATTAGATTGGCTAGTAATCGGAGTCTTTTTTCTGGCTCTGATCGGTATTATTGTTTGGGTAGTCAGACAAAAACAAAATGACTCGGCGGATTATTTTTTGGGTGGACGCGACGCAACATGGCTTGCAATCGGTGCCTCTATCTTTGCATCAAACATTGGTTCGGAACATTTGATCGGACTGGCAGGAGCCGGAGCATCCAGTGGTATGGCTATGGCACACTGGGAAATCCAGGGATGGATGATCTTGATTTTGGGATGGGTATTCGTTCCTTTCTATACACGAAGCATGGTATATACAATGCCGGAATTCCTGGAGCGTCGTTATAATCCTCAATCACGTACTATTTTATCTGTTATTTCTCTTGTAAGTTATGTATTGACCAAAGTAGCCGTAACTGTTTATGCCGGTGGCCTCGTATTCCAACAAGTATTCGGTATCAAAGAGCTTTGGGGAATTGATTTCTTCTGGATTGCAGCTATCGGTCTGGTAGTGTTGACCGCAATTTATACCATCTTCGGAGGTATGAAATCCGTTCTTTATACTTCTGTTCTTCAAACTCCAATCCTATTGTTAGGCTCCTTAATTATCCTTGTGCTTGGTTTCAAAGAACTAGGCGGATGGGACGAAATGATGAGAGTTTGTGGTGCTGTGACCGTAAATGATTATGGTGATACCATGACCAACCTGATTCGTAGCAATGATGATGCAAACTTCCCATGGTTGGGTGCTTTGATCGGTTCAGCTATCATCGGATTCTGGTACTGGTGTACTGACCAGTTTATTGTGCAGCGTGTACTTTCAGGAAAGAATGAGAAAGAAGCTCGCCGTGGTACTATCTTCGGAGCTTACCTGAAACTGTTACCTGTATTCCTTTTCTTGATTCCGGGTATGATTGCATTCGCATTGCACCAGAAATATATCGGTGCCGGTGGTGAGGGGTTCCTTCCGATGCTGGCTAATGGAACTGCAAATGCCGATGCCGCTTTCCCGACATTGGTTGCCAAATTACTTCCTGCCGGGGTAAAAGGTCTGGTAGTATGTGGTATTCTTGCCGCTTTGATGAGTTCTCTTGCCTCTTTGTTCAACTCATCGGCCATGTTGTTCACTATCGACTTCTACAAGCGTTTCAGACCGGAAACTCCGGAAAAGAAACTGGTTGGTATCGGCCAGGTTGCAACAGTTGTAATCGTTATTTTAGGTATTCTTTGGATTCCTATCATGCGTAGTGTAGGTGATGTACTTTATACTTACTTGCAGGATGTTCAGTCTGTATTGGCACCAGGTATCGCTGCCGCTTTCTTACTGGGGATCTGCTGGAAACGTACTTCCGCCCAGGGTGGTATGTGGGGATTGATCTCCGGCATGGTAATCGGGTTGACCCGCCTCGGCGCAAAAGTATATTATAGCAACGCAGGTGAAGTAGCTGATTCTACATTCAAATATTTGTTCTATGACATGAACTGGTTATTCTTCTGTGGATGGATGTTCCTGTTCTGTATTATTGTAGTAATCGTAGTCAGTCTGGCAACAGAAGCTCCGACTGCAGAAAAGATTCAGGGACTAGTATTCGGTACGGCTACTAAGGAACAAAAAGCCGCTACACGTGCAAGCTGGAATCACTGGGATATTATTCATACGGTAATTATTCTGGCCATTACTGCTGCTTTCTACTGGTATTTCTGGTAATTAAATAATTCACTACGACAACAATGAACAATTATTATAGCTCAAATCCGACTTTCTATGTCGGCATCGACTGTATCATCTTCGGTTTCTCCGAAGGGGAAATCAGCCTGCTCCTGTTGAAGAGAAACTTTGAGCCGGCAATGGGTGAATGGTCTCTGATGGGAGGATTCGTGCAGAAAGATGAAAGTGTGGACGATGCCGCCAAACGTGTATTGCATGAGCTCACCGGACTGGAAAACGTTTATATGGAACAGGTGGGAACCTTCGGAGCGATTGACCGCGATCCAGGTGAACGGGTAATCTCTGTGGCTTATTACGCGTTAATCAACATCAATAAATATGATCTGAATCTGGTTCGGAAACACAATGCTCACTGGGTGAAAATAAACGAGCTTCCCCCACTTATTTTCGACCATCCTGAAATGGTGGAGAAGGCACAGGAACTGATGAAACAGAAAGCGTCCGTGGAACCTATCGGATTCAATCTGCTTCCGAAACTCTTTACGTTGACTCAACTGCAAAGTCTATATGAGGCCATTTATGGTGAGACGATGGATAAACGGAACTTCCGTAAAAGAGTGGCTGAAATGGATTATATAGAGAAAACTGATAAAATTGATAAACTAAGTTCTAAACGCGGCGCTGCCTTGTATAAGTTCAACGGCAAGGCTTACCGCAAAGACCCGAAATTTAAAATCTAATCATTATGCTGGAAGAACTAAAAGAAAAAGTATTTCATGCCAATCTCGAATTGGTAAAGCATGGATTAGTCATCT
>DXOJ01000219.1 GCA_019412865.1 Bacteroides sp.
ACTATGATGAAGTACTATCCACATACAGTCACATCCATGTGTACCATGACCCTTAGGGGTTAATGGATAGTTTTTGTGTATCTACGTGATTCACGCTTGTATAAGCAGGCAAAATTCAAATTCAATTTTATTCGTAAACAACCAATCGTTCTGTAAAAAGCAAACTTCAGGACATTGCATTTAAATAAGTATCTTCATGAAAGTAATGAAATTCGGCGGAACATCCGTAGGTTCCGTGAACAGCATTTTAAGCGTAAAGAGAATTGTAGAGTCGGCAAATGAGCCGGTAATTGTAGTTGTTTCCGCATTGGGAGGCATCACTGACAAATTGATAAATACATCGAAGATGGCGGCAGTGGGAGATTCAGCCTATGAGGGTGAGTTTCGCGAAATCGTTTACCGTCATGTGGAGATGATTAAGGAGGTGATTCCTGCCGGAGAAAAGCAAGTATCGTTGCAACGTCAGATTGGCGAGCTGCTGAACGAATTGAAGGATATCTTTCAGGGAATTTACCTGATTAAAGACCTTTCCCCGAAAACTTCGGATACAATCGTCAGCTATGGTGAACGCCTTTCATCGATCATCGTCACCGCACTGATTGAGGGAGCAAAATGGTTCGATTCGCGCACTTTTATCAAGACGGAAAGAAAGCATAGCAAGCACACGCTGGATACAGAATTGACTAATAAACTGGTGAAAGAGGCTTTCCAGTCTATTCCTAAAGTAGCGCTGGTGCCGGGATTCATCTCTTCGGATAAAACGACAGGGGATGTAACAAACCTCGGACGCGGTGGCTCGGACTATACGGCTGCCATTATTGCTGCGGCGCTGGATGCGGCAAGTCTGGAAATCTGGACGGACGTAGATGGATTTATGACGGCTGATCCGCGTGTCATTTCGACTGCTTATACGATTACGGAATTGAGTTACGTAGAAGCGACCGAACTTTGTAACTTCGGCGCAAAGGTGGTTTATCCGCCGACTATCTATCCCGTATGTCACAAGAATATTCCTATTATAATAAAGAATACATTCAACCCGGATGGAGTGGGAACGGTTATCAAACAAGAAGTTTCCAACCCGCAGAGCAAGGCTATCAAGGGGATTTCCTCCATCAACGACACAAGTCTGATTACTGTTCAGGGTCTTGGTATGGTAGGTGTGATCGGTGTAAACTACCGCATTTTTAAAGCATTGGCAAAGAATGGAATCAGCGTGTTCCTCGTCTCACAGGCTTCATCGGAAAACAGTACTTCTATCGGTGTGCGTAATGCCGATGCCGACCTGGCTTGTGAAGTGCTGAACGAAGAATTTGCGAAAGAAATAGAGATGGGGGAGATTTCTCCGATTCTGGCGGAAAGAAATCTGGCAACAGTGGCTATCGTAGGTGAGAATATGAAACATACACCGGGTATCGCAGGTAAACTTTTCGGTACACTGGGACGTAATGGTATCAACGTTATCGCTTGCGCACAGGGAGCTTCGGAAACTAATATCTCTTTTGTTGTCGATTCCAAATCCTTGCGTAAATCATTGAACGTAATCCACGATTCTTTCTTCCTCTCCGAATATCAGGTATTGAACCTCTTTATCTGTGGTGTCGGTACGGTAGGGGGCAGTCTGGTAGAACAGATTCGTTGCCAGCAACAAAAGCTGATGATGGAAAACGGACTGAAACTCCATGT
This sequence comes from Bacteroides sp., assembly GCA_019412865.1. GTDB lineage: Bacteria > Bacteroidota > Bacteroidia > Bacteroidales > Bacteroidaceae > Bacteroides. The sequence goes on from DXOJ01000219.1 coordinate 1,687, forward strand.
AGTAGGCATCATTGATGCAGCCAAGGCAATGTTCAGCCGTGAAGGTTTCGACCTCGCCAACTTCCGTGAAGAACTGCTGGAAAAGGGCAAGGACAGCAGCTTGCAAACCATCCGCGACGAGATTATCGGAATGAATATCTTTAATTCTGTATTTGTAGACTGTACGGCCAGCGCTGACATCGCATCGCTTTACAAAGATTTCCTGCAACACAATATCTCTGTGGTAGCAGCCAATAAGATTGCGGCTTCTTCCGCTTATGAAAACTATCGTGAACTGAAAACGATTGCCCGCCAACGTGGTGTGAAGTATCTGTTCGAAACAAACGTAGGTGCAGGTCTTCCGATCATCAATACAATTAATGACCTGATTCATAGCGGTGACAAGATTCTGAAGATTGAAGCGGTGCTTTCCGGTACACTGAACTATATATTTAATAAAATCAGCGCCGATATTCCTTTCAGCCGTACCATCAAAATGGCACAGGAAGAACGCTACTCTGAACCGGACCCACGTATTGACTTGAGTGGAAAAGATGTGATCCGTAAACTGGTGATTCTGGCACGTGAAGCCGGATACCGTCTGGAACAGGAAGATGTTGAAAAGAACCTCTTTGTTCCGAATGACTTCTTCGAAGGTTCTCTGGAAGATTTCTGGAAACGTGTTCCAAGTCTCGACGCAGACTTTGAAGCCCGTCGCCAGGTATTGGAAAAAGAAAACAAGCACTGGCGTTTCGTCGCCAAACTGGAGAATGGAAAAGCCTCCGTCGGCCTGCAGGAAGTAGGAGCCAACCATCCGTTCTACGGCTTGGAAGGCAGCAACAATATTATCCTGCTCACTACGGAACGCTATAAAGAATATCCGATGATGATTCAAGGATACGGTGCCGGT
>DXOJ01000022.1 GCA_019412865.1 Bacteroides sp.
GCATGGGTAGGGGCATGGTAACCCCGAATCAAAGCTTAAATGAAAAAGCCGTGGCGTTCAGTAACTATCCGAGGGAAGTTTTGCCAAGAGTTTCTGTCAAATTGCTATTTTTTACTCCCTTTATATCCCCTATCTTTGCAACAGAGAAAACAAAAAGAAAGAATAGTATATGAAACTAATGAAAGGTTTATTGAGTGCTTTTGCCGTTGTATTGGCAACCACAGCTTGCGCAGGCAACAGCGGAGAAAATAAAAAGAGTAATGAATCAACTAAGGAGGACAATAAAATGGAAGTAGTAGCATTAAATAAAGCATATTTTTTAAAGAAAGTATATAATTATGAAGCCAATCCGAACGATTGGGAATTTGAGGGCAGCCGTCCTGCGATCGTAGATTTCTATGCTACCTGGTGTGGTCCATGTAAGGTGATGCACCCGATTCTGGAAGAACTGAGTAAAGAATATAGCGGTAAAGTAGATATCTACCAGATTGATGTGGACAAAGAACAAGATCTGGCAGCGGCATTCGGTATCCGCAGCATCCCTACCCTATTGATGATTCCGATGAAAGAGGAACCTAGAATCATGCAGGGAGCTATGCCCAAAGACCAGCTTAAAAAAGCAATTGATGAATTTCTTCTGAAACAGAATAACGAAGCAAAGCAATAGACTTCGACTTTTTTCTCGCCATGGTGACTGCCCTCTATTCGTCTTTTGAAGATGGATAGAGGGCTAGTTCTAATTAGGCTCATTATAGTTTTCTCTGAACACCGTCGTCACCAACGACGTAATAAACTCCATTGTCTATCAATACAGCCCGTCCACGCTTTTTCTTCCGATTCTCCTTATTGTCAACATTGACAGCGATGACTTTACCATTATAAAAGGTTGAAATATCCTTGAAGATAGTGTGCCCCACAAGGATGTGTTTTACCATATAACGATCCAACATCATTTGTAAAGAGTCCTGTACCAACGGTTTATACTTGGGATCTTCTCTCACCAGGCCGCGATACCAGATCGGACCGTCATTGCCATACAGAAAATCAGTCAATGGAGAAAGTGCCTTACGCTCTTTTTTGCTCATGAAAAGTGCCCGGCTCATTTCCTCGTTCACAGTGGGGATATTCAAGTCCTTATCATAGAATAATTTTCCTAATCCGGCATGTACATATAAATTGGTTCCAATAATTTGCATTGTATTACGTGTTGCAAGCCAACGGCCCAATTCGGTATTTGTGCCGAATAATGAAGGATATTCCACTCCCAGTTTTTCTGCCAGCAATTTATATTTATCTTTTGTATAGCGAAGATCGTTAGACAACACCAAAGCCTCATGGTTTCCCAAAAGGAAAGAGACATGACCTCCCGCTTTAGCCGCTTCGTCTTCTAATTTATAGAACAGCCAGAAGATCTGCAGTACATCCTTGCCACGGTCGAAAATATCTCCGATAATCACCAAATGATTGCTACCGAAATTCCACTGATAGTTATCATTAATCACTCCGTTTCCTTGTAGTAGGCTAATCACGCAATCCAGCCGCCCATGAGGATCGGACATCACAAAAACTTTTTCCGGACGGGTATACTGCCACTCCGGTCTTTTCAATGGATGGAGTTTTACATCAAATGGATACCGTCCCTCATGATCCGTCACACGGAAACTGAAATCTTTAGGTAATGTCGCATAAGTCTTGTCTGTAATCCGTCCTTTCTTATTGACATTAATAACCCGTGTACTACCGTCTGCCTGATAGAGTATATAGGGTCCGTCACCAGACAATTTCTCTTTTTTCTCTTTCTTCTTATCTCCTGAATGATAAGTTCCGGCCTGAATGCCGGAACTTATTAAAACGAGAACAAGAGTAGAAAGAAATAATCTCAAAAAACGAGTGCTCATATTCTTTTTTTTCTTGAAGTTTATTTTTTAATCGTTACTAATTCTCCTTCGTCATTGATGGCTTTAATATCATCTCCTTCAATAACCACGGCACGAGTCTCTTTTTCAAAAGCCTTGGGATGATTAACACAAATATCATATACCTTTTTATTATAGGTATACTTCACACGACTATTTTCCGTATGACCGATAATAATACGTTTGACATCATATTTAGCCAGAAGTTTATCTACATCCGCTTCTTTTATCGGACTGTACTCACTGCCAGTCTTAACCATTCCACGATACCACAACGGACCGTTATAACTATCACTATAAAGGAAATCGGCAATCTCCGGATATTGTTTTTTCCGTTCCTCTTTTGAAAGGTAAATGCTCTTGCTCACCAGTTCATTGATTTCGGGAATCGTCTCTTCGCGTTCCATAAACGCCTTACTCAATCCTGCATGAACATAAAGGTTTTCACCTACAATCTGAATGGTGTTTTTAGAACGCAGCCAGTTACCCATCACATTCGTCAGTCCCCACATTTTTCCATAGGTCATGTTCATCGCTCTTTGCGAAAGAGTGTTGTACTTGGCATACGTATATTTCAGATTATCACGCATTATCATTTCTTCGTGATCCCCCAAGATAGTTGTCACTCTGCCACCAACAGCTTTCGCCTCAAATTCCAATTTATATATGAGCCATAAAATAGGAAGTACGTCTGCTCCACGATCGAAAATATCACCATCAATCACCAAATGGTTACTGCCATATATCCATTCATATTTATCATTAATCACTTCCCCTGTTTTCAGAATAGCGGCAAACAAGTCGAAACGCCCGTGAAGGTCGGATACGGCAAATGTTTTAGCATACTCGGTACGGTCTTCCCATGCCGGACGTTCAAAATTCTCAATCTTATTAATGGGTACCTGAAAAAGGAGTTGATTATCATCCGAATACACATCCAGCTTCAATCCGGCCGGTAATCCGGATTCTTCACGAATGTTCAATGTATTCTCTTTAGTCACTTCCAGAATTTTAAGTTTACCGTTTTCATAGAAAAGGTAAGGACCATCATTGCGGAAATGAGTGATTTCAGCTATGTCCGGTCCCACAGGAGTCAGATCTTCCCCGCACGAATAAAAGGCCGTGATGAACAAACCCAAAAGGAAATAGATGCTATATATCTTTTTCATAATTTCTATACGTTAATGCGTTAATTAATGCAATTCATATTCCGGATTCTGAACCATATTTTCATTGTACTCCATTTCGTGGTTAGGAACAGGAAGAACGATTTTATAATAACTCCAATCAAACTCTACTGCTTCATTGGGAACTTCGCTCAAATAATCTTCACGTATCACTTTCTTGTTATTTCTAAGTAAATCAAAGAAACGTTGTCCCTCTCCCCAAAATTCAATGCGACGCTGTTCAAGCACCAGATCCAGATTTATATCTTCATCTACCACAGCATCCAGATCCTTACCCGTACGTACATAAATAGGTTTCAGATACTTGCGCGTATTAGGTATATCATTCCTCTTAATCGCAGCTTCAGCCGCATTCAGATAGAGTTCCGACAGACGGAAAACCGGGATATTGGCATCTTCATACGATTTAGAACCTTGTGCCGGATATTTCAAGCAATAAGGTTTACTGCTACTTGCCGTAGACACCATCTGACTACGAACATCATCGGAATTGTCTTTCATGTAGTCTTTCCAATACTTTTCGGTGGCTATCAGATTATATTTGGTGCTAAGATAACCGATGGATGATTTTCCCGGACTATCAGTAGTCAGATTCACAATTTCGAACAACAGTTCACTATTGAACGGAGTAGCCCATATCTTGGCATATTCATCATTGGTCCACAACTTATAGCCTTGTTTTTCCGCACCTTTGATAGCTTCGGCAGCCACATCGTATGCCTCTTTGTCATTCCCCATATAGAGATAAACCCGGCTTAATAATGTCATTGCCCCCCATTTATTGATCTTACCCTCTTTCTTTACCGGACGAAGCAGCTTCACCGCATCTGTCAGGTCGTCTGTGATGGCCTTATAACATTGGGCGGTCGTATTGCGGGAAGGTTTGATATTCTTATCTTCTACCACTTTATCAATAATGGGCACAGCCAATGATGCCCCGTTATCTTTCAGATAAGGATACCCGTAAATACGTGTCATATCGAACAGCAACAAGGCACGTATTGCCAAAGCCTCTCCTTTCAAGTCATTATAATACTCCTGCTCTGTCAGCTTCTCCAGTTTCGGAGTTGTAATTTCCCGATCGGGAACAAGCTTTATCTTTTCAATATCCCGGAATAAAATGTTCAGGTTCTTACCAATACCGTAGTACATTCCCCAGAAACCACTAGGTCCATTCGTCTTATTGTACTTGAATGTATAGAAACTGACATTGGTGCTGGAAGACTTATAAGATTTCATATCATCTCCCCTCAAATCACCATAACAAAACATATCTGCTCCATAATAACTGGATGACTGCATACTGCTGTATGCACCGTTCAGCACAAATTCAAAATCCCTTAATTCGGTCAATGAACCATCAGTTTCTATAGCTGTGGAAGATTGCAAATCCAACCAATCATTTCCGCAACTACTCAATAAGGTTGCAAAGGCACCTAAAGCTATATATTTTATCTTTTTCATACTTATTCATTTATAGATTAATGCACTTAGAATTTCACTTCCAAACCGAATGTATAAGTTCTCATCGGAGGAGTATCCCAACTAGGTGATGAACCCGATTCGGGGTCAATATAATCGTATGCCGCCCAAGTTAACAGGTTATTGCCCGATGCATACAGACGTATATTGTCTATACCCACTTTCCGGGTCCATGTCTTCGGCAGTGTAAAGCCGAAAGTCAGATTCTTCAGACGAACATAATCTCCACTGTATAAACGACGTGTGGTAGCATAATCGGTCATGGAAATTGATCTACCGACTACAAAACGTTCAATACTCGTTTCATCACCCTCCTTCTGCCAGCGTTTCCGATAATAAATAGGAATATTCAGCGTTCCGTCGCCACCGTGTTCCAGTTTACTTGCCGAGCCGTCATAGTTCCATGCTCCAAAAGAGAAATTCACATTAAAATTCAGATCAAACCACTTATAAGAGATGCTGTTACTCAGTCCACCGGTGATAGTAGGATCGGCACATTGCAGTATCACTTTTTCCGCACTACGCGGATCTTTAGTAGTTTCTTTGTTCAGATTTCCATTTTCATCCGTCGTATTCTTATAGAACATCGGTTCACCGTCTGCCGGGTCGATGCCTGCAAATTCAATCATATAATAGGTAGAATAGGGCAAACCTACCTTATGAATAGATGTTCCGCTGGTTACTTGTTTCAAATCTCCATCCAACTTCAGGATTTTATTTGCATTATGTCCCAGATTCAAACTAGTGCTCCAACGAAAATCTTTTGTCTCGATATTAGTTGAACGAATTTCCAATTCATATCCCTTGTTTTGTAATTTACCTATGTTGGCAAGATAACTTGAGAAACCTGTTGCAAGAGATAATGGCCGGCTGTAAAGCAGATTTTTCGTTGTACGAACGTAATATTCAAATGTAACATTCAGTCTGTTGTCGAAGAATCCCAAGTCGATACCGGAGTTGAAGTTGTAGTTGGTTTCCCAAGTCAGTTCCTTGTTTTCCAGTTGCGACTGCGTGATACCCGGATTATCGTTATAATTACTAGTCAGACTGCTCAATCCCATATATCCATAATAAGAAGACGGCAGAGTTCCGTTCACACCGTAAGAAACTCTAAGTTTCAAGTCACTTAACCAGTTCTGAAGAGGTTTCATAAAACTCTCGCTACTCACTCTCCATGCACCGGACAATGACCAGAAATTTCCCCAACGATTCTCTCTTGCCAATCGCGAACTTCCGTCTGTTCTCCAACTCGCTCCCAGATAGTATTTGTTGTCATAATCATAGTTGGCACGTGTAATATAAGAGACAATACGCGTCGTACTGTTAGAACCTCCCATACTCTGATACACTACACCATTGTTGACTTCCGGTTTATCCCAGCGTGCAAAATTAGAAATAGTAGTTCCCAGTCCATCCGACTCCTTACTGTTGATTTCATAACCAGCCAAAAGGTCCAGATTATGTTTTTCTTGATCTTTGTCTGATAAGTCAGAATATTAGACCATGTCATATTGGTAATATCATTATAATCTTTGCTGAAACGTCCGTTATCATCGTCACCGTCACTGGTACGCGGGTCTTTCCATGCACGAGACTTGTTCATCACAAAATCATAACTGAATGTAGACGCAAACTTGATTCCTTTCCAAATGTCGAATGATGCATATACGGTATTGAAAGAACGGGTCGCATATTCTCTCTTAAAATTATAAGAATTTGATAACATCGGATTACGGTCATCCAATTTGATTAATGCACGGTTCCAGGTGCCGTCTTCATTCCATATAGGGTCAGACGGTGTGGCTCCATTACGCGTACCGTAAATTGGAGAAGTATACGATGTCCCCTCTGAATAAGTATCCTGATTCACTTTGGAGAACTGTATCTTTGCACCGATATTCATCCATTTAGCCATCTGATAGTCTACATTCAAACGTGCAGAAATACGTTCCAGACCGGAGTTTATCGTAACACCATCCTGCTTCATATAGCCGATGGACGTATAGTATTTAATCTTTTCCTGTCCGCCGGAAGCTGAAAACTCGTAATTCTGGTGGCTACCGTTACGGAACAGATAATCATCCCAATTCACAAAACCACACCAAGGGATCGGTGCATACTGGTCAATATTCGAATCGGCATAAGCCCATGCTTCATTCTCGGTCATCCCCTGATGAAGTCCTACCTCATCATCGGTCTTACCACTATAAGTTAAAGCATAATTTCGAAGCCCCTCGTGGATCAGGTTACGACGTTCCTGTCCGCCCATCAATTCGCGGAAAGGCATGGCAAAATTAGAGAATCCCCAATCCGATTTCAATTTAAAGACCGGTTTACCTGCTTTTCCTTGTTTCGTAGTAATAATGACAACGCCATTTGCTGCACGTGAACCATAAAGTGAAGCAGCAGCGGCATCCTTGATAACAGTGATGCTTTCAATATCCGATGTATTCAAGGTAGACATTACATCCAAACCGGAATCACTACCAGATGCACCAATATTACCCGACAATACGGGAACACCATCCACTACATACAGCGGAGAATTGGAGGCATTGAACGAACCCATGCCACGGATACGGATGGACGTTGACGAACCCGGTATACCCGAACCGGTATTTACGCTGACACCGGGAGCCGCCCCCTCCAACATCTGTTGGAAAGATACATTAGGCACATCTTTCACAGCATCTGTCTTTACGATACTGGCAGAACCTGCATAAGCCGATTTCTTGAAAGTACCATATCCCGTTACAATCACTTCGTCCAACAGGTTATTATCCACTTTCAGGATTATGCTCATCGGCTTGCCGGGAGTTGCAACGACTTCCTGTGACGTATAACCGATATAAGAAACCATCAGAGTCACTTTCTTGTCTGTAACTTCCAGATGAAAATTACCATCCATATCAGTCATCATACCGTTAGTTATACCTTTCACGATGACATTAGCTCCGATTATCGGCTCTCCACTATCTTCAATTACTTTCCCTGTAATCGTATATTTCTCACGTGCAACAGTTTCCGTCCTAACGGGTTCAGCCTTACGGATGGCAATTACTCCATCATGAACCGTATAAGTCAGTCCGCTATTTCGCAGGCACTTGTTTAGCACTTCAGAAATCAGCTCATTCTTCACATCCAGATTTTCCACTCTGACTTTCTTCGCATCATTTGTGCTGTAGATAAAGGTAAAGTCCGTTTGTTTCTGAATTTCCCAAAGAACCTCATTCAGTGTTACATTTCTGAATTTGGCTGTAACCGTGGTCTGTGCGAATACAGATGCGCGCATCAGCCCTGAAGTCGTAATACAGAGAAAAAGGAACATCATACAAAGACGTTTTCCATATTTCCCAAATCTGGCAACATTACGTAGTTTTTCCATAAAACAGGGATTAATGATTAGTGAATATTTTGATAGTTTTTCCTTCTACTGTGACAGTTACTCTACCCGTTTGCTCCAACAATTTCACCAATGGGGTAATCTCATTATAGCGGTTAACATAGCAACCGAAGCGTAACTCCTTGGTCACCTCATTCTCATAGACTACATCCATATCATACCATCTGGCAAGAGTTTTCATGATGTCGTCCAACCGCTGATCTTTGAAATTGATCTTTCCATGTATCCATGAAGTATAAAATGCAGTATCTACATTGCGTACATTGATCTGGTTGCTGCCCGGAGTAATACAAGCCTGTTCCGATGGTTTCAAAATCCGGTTACTTCCATTTTCAGTCTGTACTTTTACAGAACCGCTGACAAGTGTAGTCTGATATTCTTCGTTTGGGTAAGCTGATATATTAAAAGTAGTTCCTAATACTTCTATTTTCATCCCTTTGGTTTGCACGATAAAAGGCTGTCCGGTTTTGCTTACTTCAAAATAGGCCTCTCCTTCCAGTTCTACCAAACGGCGATCCTGTGCAAACTGAACAGGGAACCGAATGGAACTCATGGAATTCAACTGTACTTTACTTCCATCGCTCAACGTCAGCTGATATTCACCACCACGAGGAACATTTACCTTATTATATGCAAGTTTCTCGGATGTCCGGGCGGGAGCCTGCTGATAATTCAATGCTATAGAATCCACCTGAATGACTGTACCGTCTTTTTCTTTCAATTCCACACCGGAGGTGGACTTCAAATCAATTGCTTCTCCATTATCCAGAATAAGAACGGCTTTCTTACCACCCGGAACAATTTGTTTCGCTACTTGAGATAACGGCTGGGGTTCATTACCGCTCTTATATATTGCCACAGTAGCAATAACCACCGGAAAAATGAAAATAGCAGCATATTTACATATATTCAGTATCCGATGTCTGAACCGATGGCGTTGGATTTTTCTTTGCACCCCCTCCCATCCGTCCGCTGCATGGAAAGTTTGCCGCTTCTGCATATTCTGCTTTATGTTCTCTTCCTTGCAGATTTCCTGAAAAAGGCGTTCGTTTTCGGACGATTCATTTCTCCACCGGGTCAATACCGCCTGTTCCTCTTCCCCAATTTCATCAGATAAGTATCTGGCAATGAGTTTTGCAATATAGAAATGTTGGTTTATCATAATTCACATGTTTTAATCGTTGTTTATACTAAAACAGGTGAATTGAAAATCAGGGTGTATTGAAAATGTTTTTTTTAAAAAGAAACTATAAAAAGTAAAAAACCAAGTAATAATAGTCTTTCAAATATACACGTAATTTACGGTAGGCAATCTTTTTCTGGGAGTGTACCGTTTCGCCGGAAATATTCAGTGTTTCAGCAATTTCCGGATTGCTTTTTCCTTCAAGCGCCAGTTGCATAATGCTTTTCATTTGTGGTGGCAGTTTTTCAATGGCCTCCACCAATATCCGGTAACTTTCTTCTGCTATGACCTTGTCTTGAAAAAAAGAATCTTTACTCATTTCCAAAACTTTCTGTGCATACTCGTTCATTACCTTGGTATGCTCCAATTCATTCAAAGATTTATTGCGTACTGACGTATAGAGGAATGATTTAATCTGATGCACATACATGAAATCATCGCGCAACTGCCACAACTTCACAAAGCACTCCTGAACAATATCAGCCGCTAATGCATCATTTTCGACATACTGATTAGCAAACATACATAGAGATATGTAATATTTGTCGAATATAGAACGAAACTGCGTCTCATCAGTTAACTTAATACTAATATAGTCTGTTGTGCCAATCACGTATTCTTTATTTTGGTTACAAATATACCATTTGAAAATTATGTAACCAAACAAAAATGAAAAATCACAATCTTTGTTTCATTACAAAACCCTCAAAAAAGTCGTCCCGGTAACTATTACCAATAGCAATTTCATACGATTTTATAAATATATCATTATTGTCAAATGATTCGATGTGATCGGTATTGACTATATAGGATTTATTCACCCGCAAAAAAACAGATTTGGGTAATAAATCGAATATAGCTTTCAGACTCATGCGAGTAATGATACGCTGGTCGTTCAGTTGAAGAATGACGTAATCTTTCAATCCCTCAATAAAAAGAATATCGGAGAAATTCACTTTGAAATACCGGCGTTCTGCCTTTACGAAGAAATATTCAGCGGTAACAATCGTTTCGATAGCTTCTTTCTCTTCTTTCAATAATAGAGAATGGTAGGATAACGCTTTATCCACTGCCTTTTGAAAACGTTCCGCTTCGACAGGCTTAATCAGATAGTCGATTGCATCTACTTCATAGCTATCCAACGCATATTCTGTATAGGCTGTGGTGAAAATAACCAGTGTCTTTTTGGAAATTGTACGGGCAAACTCTATTCCTGTAATCCCAGGCATCTGAATATCCAGAAAAGCCAGATCGACTCCCTGTTGCTCCATAAAGTCGGAAGCAGTTGCAGCACTGTTAAAACTGCCTATCAACTGGAGGTTATCGGATTCTTCTATCAATAACTTCATGGCCTCACGTGCCAAGGGTTCATCATCTACAATGATACAATTCATAATGTTATACTTAAAATTACAGAATAGAGATTTTCATCTTCTTTTTGTTCCAACTTATAATGTTCAGGATACAGTAATCCTAACCTACGCTGAATATTGGCAAGTCCGATTCCACCGACTTTACCCTGCCGGACTGCAACAGCCGGTTTAGAATTCTCACACCGGAATTCCAACCGGTGAGCATCCACCTTAAAAAAGACATGGACATACGAAGAATGCTCACTATCAAAACTATGTTTCACCGCATTTTCCACAAAAGGAATGAATAATAAAGGCTGAATCCAAATGGAATCCACTTCTCCCTCCTGCCTCAACGTAAACTGGAAATTGTCACGGCGTATCTTTTCCAAATTCAGATAGTCATTCAGGAAACGGATATCCGAAGCCAACGAAACTCTTTCACGCGAACTGTCATTAATCTGATACCGCAGCAAATCTTCCAGTTTGAAAAGAACTTTGGAAGCTTCTTCCG